>JBAVYG010000824.1:0-2759 GCA_049698675.1 Terriglobia bacterium | reverse complement strand
CCGTTACACTCTGTGGTCATAAGGCTGTCTCCCTTCTCTGGCGCAAGTGATTTCACACAAAACGCTTATGCCAGAAGAGACAGCCTTTTTCAATTCTTTAATGAGAAATGCGGGCTAAGCTTGCGCCGACAACAAGGCAAGGAGCCGTGGCGAACCCCGAGACGGAAGACCCCCAGGCGCTGCTGAAGCAGCTCGATGCAGCACGCGCGGCGCGCGAGCGCGTCGTCAGGAATCTCGGGGGAGAATCTCCGAACTGGTGGACAGATTCGCCTCGGCGTGTTCGCCTGCCCAGGGTTTGCTGAGGGCACGGCCGGGAAGGCTCCCGACTTGGAGAGCAGAATTCAGATCCTCCGCGACGGGCGCTTAGTGTCTACGCAGAACCCCGGAGCGATCAGTCAGGTTCCGTGGGACTCGCGGCGTCTGGTGATGTCGGGTCAGTTGACGCTCGGTCCGGACATGGTCCCAGGCGACTACGCGCTCCAGGTAACCGTCACCGACAAGCTGGCAGCCCGCCAGTATTCAGTCGCCAGCCAGTGGATTGACTTTGAGATCGTGCAGTGAAAACGGCCACCTTTCCCATCCGGCCAGCGGACGAAGGGGGAGAGCATGACGCACGGTCGCGAGCGAACGATGAAGGCACTCCTGTCGCTTCTATTGTTTTTTGCGGCGGGATCAACCTCGAAGCCATTAGCACAGCACCACATCATCAGGGGGGACGCGGGGAGTGGGTTCAATGGCGCGGGCAGCACGCCGCGCGGATTCGCGCGGGGCGCGAACGAACGCCGACGGCAAAGAGAGGCACCGTACGGATACTCGTGGTAGCAAGGATGCTTCCGCCGGGCAGTGGACGTTGATCGGCCCACAGCCGCTCATCGGTCCGGACGGGGAATCGGATACCGGGACGATGGCACATTCGGGCCTGGTTTATGCGGTCGGCGTCGACCCACGGAACTCGAGCGCGGTAGTGTCTGGGAGCGCGGGCATCCTGCCCGCAGTTCCGGCTGCAGTTCTACTCATCGTGCGGGCAGGATGCCCGCGCTCCCAGGTGCCGTGCAAACGCTTTCAGTTATCAAGCGTAAGCTAACCCACATTAAACCTCCACGAATCACCCGTTGCCTAATCTCTTTGTAGTAGAACATCGGAAAAAAAAATTCAAAAACCCTCTTGACACAGCCTACGAAAGATGATTTTATATACGCGTTATGGGTACAAGCGCTTACACTAACGCCGGGTGGTGAGTGCAGCCCAGCCGCCACGGGCTGAGTTGAAGAGTTCCGCATTTACCGTCGCAATCCGGACCTCGTCCTGGTGGACACAGCGGTCATCGCCAAAAGTCCCGTGCGTCTATTGGTCGCCGGTATGGGTGATGCTCTGGCGACCTGGTTCGAGGCCAAGGTCTGCGCCCACGGAGGCGTGAAGAACATGCGCGGCGGAGCCTCCACGCGAACCGCTCTCGCCCTGGCGGAGCTTTGCTACAAGACGCTCCTGGCAGACGGCGTGGCGGCCATCGAAGCACTTCATCAACAAAAGCCCAGCGACTCGCTCGAACGCCTGGTGGAAGCGAACACCCTGCTTTCCGGTCTCGGTTTTGAATCTTCCGGGCTTGCCGCTGCCCACGCCATCCATAACGGCCTCACCGCCGCACATGGCACCCATGGCTACATGCACGGCGAGAAAGTTGCGTTCGGGCTCATCAGTCAGCTCATGCTCGAGTCGCAGCCTCAGTCCGTTATCGATGAAGTCCTGGTATTCTCGAACAACGTGGGTCTTCCCATCACCTTCGCCGCGATCGGCATCGGCAACCCCAGCCCGGAACTGCTCGAAATGGTGGCAAAGCGAGCCACAGCCCCGGGCGAGACCATACACAACGAGCCGATCACGGTGACGCCGGAACTGGTAGTGGAAGCCATGCGGGCGGCCGATTCCGCCGGGACTTCGTTTCGTCAATCTATGCAGAGGCATGCTCGCCCCTAAATGCCTCCGGTCAGGCGCAGGTTGGAAGAACCGGAGACAAAGCTAATAACCGGTGATCGATCGCCCCGCAGCACCGCAATTCCGGTGGTTTTGATCGTCCTTCCCAACATTAGGGCGTCTCGTGGGTCATCTGTCATCATGGCATTATCCTCTAGACATATACGGGAACCAGCATAACGTCAGTACTCTGTGTGCCTTCAGCCGGTATGGACAGATCAGGAAACGCACAGAGCTATAGCTAGTGCTTCCTCCGTATACACCAGCCGGACAATAAGTGTTATGCCTGGCTTGATATACACATCGCACTAACTAATGTATGGACGTCACGAGGTCTCCGCCGTCACCATTAGCCGCCATTGCCATCCCGCCTTGCCATTTACGTAGCAGGTGCCTCCAACAGACCGATTGGAGGCCTTCTTCAACGTACAACTGGAGTGGGGTTATCTCAACTCCCGGTTGGTTTTCTAGCCCAGCTATGGACTCCATAGCCTTGTCTCCAGAGGTGGTGCAGAAGCTGACTTGTGGGATGGACTCTGCCTTGCCTTCCGGGCTAGCCACAGAGCAGCCATCTAATCGGGAATCTCTGTGGTTGGCTACGTCGTCGGTGTGAATCCCCACTGTGGCGACCGTTGCTTGCATCACGTAACTGGCGGAGAGCTGTTTCTTAGTCGGCTTCATATTTACAGCCTTACATTACTTCATCGTGCTTCGGGAGCTTGTGAGCCAGAGGCAATGAGCTCCCAGTTCCGGCAATGCACACGACTTCATTGCCCGTCCTTGCTTCC
>JBAVYG010000823.1:0-3128 GCA_049698675.1 Terriglobia bacterium | reverse complement strand
ATCAACGACAATTACTTCTTGACTGTCAGGCGGCGCGCGGAAGAATTGAAGAAAGGGTTCGGTTGTGGAGACTGCTGGCGGTTTGATTTGCTGGCTCATATCTTGGCAGGCGAGAATAACGGAAGGTCGCGATTCATGTCAAACCTCTGTGAAGCGCGCGCTGTCGAGTTGGGTGTATCCTAGCATTGTGCGGGAAAAAGTCCATGATGTTTTCGGCGTTCTGCGAGATCCGCTGAGTGCACGGGCAGCACGGGGAAACTCGCGACCGTGGCCGGCCTTGATTGTCGCTGTTTTCCTTATGGCCAGCGCATGCCTCTTTGCAGGCGGCAGACGTCCCGGAGAGGGAAGCGGAGGCTTGCAGCAGGCTGGAAGTGCAGGCGCCGGTAATTCCCCAAACCAGGAACAGGCTGCGCCCGCCACTGCCGAGGACTTCCTGAAAAAGGGCAATGAATATGCCCGGCTCAATAAGTGGAAAGAAGCTGAGGAGGCGTACCGCAAAGCCATCAGCTTAAAATCCGATTACCCCCAGGCGCACTACAACCTGGGCGGTGCCTACTTGGCTCAACAACGCACCGCCGACGCCATCCGGGAATACCAGGAGACGCTACGGTTGAGGCCGGACTTTCCGGGCGTTCATATGAATCTCGGCGCCGTGGAGGAATCGCAGGGACACATTCCGGAAGCCGTGGCAGAGTACCGTTCCGAACTCCGCCTGCACCCCTCGAACCCAGATGCCCACGTCAACTTAGCGAACGCGCTGGCGGCCGACCGGCAGTTCAACGAAGCCGTGGCCGAGTTCCGTAAGGCGCTAGAGCTCCAGCCGCAGGACAGCGAGATCCATATGGCGTTTGCGAGCTCGCTGCTCCAGTCGGGAGACGTGACGGGCGCCAGCGCTGAGTATCAGAAAGTCCTCGAGCTGACTCCCGATAACGCCGACGCCCATGCAGGGCTTGCCATGGCGCTCACACAGGCCGGTAAATTCGACCAGGGCGTGGCCGAATTCCGGGCTGCGGTCCGTCTGCGCCCCAACGACCCTGACCTCCACATGACCCTCGCAAACGCCCTGCGGGCCAGCGAGGACCTGATTCACGCCATCCAGGAATATCGCCAGGCGGTGCAATTGCGTCCCGACCAGGTCGACTTCCGGTATGCGTTGGCGCTGGTGTTGCGAGAGGCCGGCGACTACGGCGGGGCCATCACCGAGTTCCGACGGGTGATTCGCCAGCAACCGGGAAACGCGAATGCCCACACGGAATTGGCCGCCTCATACCTTTCGGTCGCCGATCATCCCGCCGCTGAGGCCGAATACCGCGAGGCCCTCCTCCTGAAGCCCCAGGACCCCGCGCTCCACGAAAACCTCGGCTTGGTGCTGCGCAAAGCCGGGGACCTGCCCGATGCCCTCCGGGAGCTTCAGCGCGCTGTGGAGCTGGCCAAGGACAACGCCGATTACCACCGCAACCTTGGGGAGGCTTATGAGTCGTCGGGAGACATCCCCGGGTTTGTCGAGGAATACCGCGAGGAGGTTCGCCTGCGGCCCGATGATCCCGATGCCCATCTGCACTTGGCCAACGCTTACCAGGCAGCAGGCGAATGGGAGAACTCTCTCAGTGAATACCGCGTGGCTCTGGAGATGCGGCCGAACAGTCCCGAATTACACTACACCTACGCCATGGCACTGAAGGCTGCCGGGCGAATGCAAGATGCGATGGGACAATTGAACCGCGCCGTCGAGTTGCGGGCCGACTATCCCGAGGCCCTGGTTGCGCTCGGCGATATGCTCGCGGTCGAGAAGAACTACGAGATGGCGATTCCCACTTACCGCGACGCGCTCCGCCTCAGGCCCGACGATCCCACGCTGCACTCCCGGCTGGCTGGCGCCCTGCGCGAAAACGGGGACGTGGGAGGCTCGGCGACGGAGAGCCAGGAGGCGGCGCGGCTCGATCCCAGCTTCGCCGGCTATCAGCGTGATTTGGGTAACGCCCTTTACAACAAAGGAGACTACAAGGGCGCGGTGGAGGCTTTCCGGGCTAGCCTAGTACGCCGCAACGATGCTCAGACCCAGGAGAACCTGGGGCTGGCCCTCGAGCAACTGGGGGACTGGCGGAGCGCCTCGGACGCCTTCCGTGAAGCGCTCAAGGTGCGGCCCAACTGGTCAGAGGCCCACCTGAACCTTTCCATCGCTCTCAGCCAAATGAACGACACGGCAGGCGCCGCGGCGGAAGCGCAAGCCACCCTGCAACTCACCCCCAATCTTCCGGAGGCCCACTTCGCTCTGGGTAGCACTTTGATGGTAACTGGCAAGGTGGATGACGCGGTCAAGGAATTTCAGGAAGCCCTGCGCGCCAAGCCCGATTACGCGGAGGCGCGCCTGGCGCTCGCGGACGCGCTGCGGCAATCAGGCCACCTCGAGGATGCCATCGGCAATTACCGCGATTACCTGCGGCTGCGCCCCCAGGACGCTGTCACGCGCGTCAACCTCGCTAACAGCTTGCTGAGAACACGGAACTTTGACGCTGCCATCCAAGAGTACGAGCAAGCCATCCAACGCCAGCCCAGTGAGCCCATCACCCATTACAACCTCGCCGTCGCCCTCGAAGCCACCGGCCAGAAGGCTCGCGCCCGGCAGGAGTATGAAGCCTACTTGCAGCTCTCCCCTTCGGCGCCAGATGCAGGGGAGGTCCGGAAACACCTGCGCGACTTGCCGCCTCCGAACAAGTGAACAGCCGCAACGCCCGGTGTCGGGGCAGCGCGTCCCATGCACCGCAAATGCAGCATCAACGATCTTCGAAGCAACTTCGTCAGTTTCCTTGGGAATGGGCTCTCTTGGTGCCTTGGTGTCTTGGTGGTATATAGTATAGCGTGAATTCGCCGCCCGGCGGATTTCTCATGCCCGGAGACGTCAAATTCGAAGCTCGTGTAGCCCCTCTTGTACTCGCCCACCCGAGGGCGTCTTTCAAGTCGCGAATTCCGGTTCGATACCCCACAAAAGGCCGCTTTTTGGCCCCTTTTTGGGGTTGATTTGGGTTCGTTTGCACTCAAAAACCAGTTCGTTTTTAGCGTTTTAAAATGCTAAGTCCTTTGTTTGCATTAGATCGGTAGGTTCGTTCCCACTATTTAGTATCTTTTTG
>JBAVYG010000822.1:0-2575 GCA_049698675.1 Terriglobia bacterium | reverse complement strand
CGGGGTGAGGGCTCCTTCCCCCAGGGCTTGCGCCCTGGGCTACAACCTTCCGCCCCTAACGGGGCTCCGAAAAGACCGCCCACATGAGAAAGACTTTGTAAGCGAACTTCTGACTCAGGACACTAGCGTAGCGCGTTGAGGGTATCCCGATCCCTGACGCCTGGTATCTGCCATTTTGTCCCCGGCACTTTTTTCTTGACACGTCCACCACCTTACGGTAGCCTATCCTAGTTGTCGCAAGAGAGCGGCGGCAAATGTAGGCGGCAACGGAAGGCGAAAGGGACGCGGCAAGGGGAAAAGGCGCGGAAATGGAGAAAAGATACTAAAATAGAGGGAACGAACCTAGCCATCTGTGGCAAATACAGGACTTAGTACTTTTGAAGTGCTCAAAACGAACTGGTTTTTGATGCAAACGAACTCAAAACGAACCCCCAAAAGGGGCCTAAAAACCGTCTTTTGCGCGGCTTCGAAGTCAAATTCGCGACTCGAAAGGCGCCAGGCGAGTAGGCGAATTATAAGGGGGGGCTACACGAGCTTCGAATTCCGTTCTTTCCGTTGAATCGATATTGCCCATGGCCATGAATCCACAGGTTGCTCTCGTCACTGGCGCTTCGCGCGGAATCGGCCGCGGCATCGCGATTGAACTGGCGCGCCTCGGTTTCAGTATCGCCATCAACTACGCCCAACGCCAGGAGGCGGCCCTCGAGTGCAAGCGGCTGTGCGTGCAGGCTGCGACTTCGGGCGCACATGCCGCCAAAAGGCTGGGACTACGTTCCAGCCGGCCGGCAAATACCCTGCGGAGAGTCTTCCATGTGGGGAGACTATCACGCGCGGGAATTGGCGCTGCTGCTTCTGCGAGAAGCCAAGCGCGAGTCTTACTTGGCGTTCTTTAAGGTCGGAGAGAGCACGTAGCGCGGGCCTGATTTGTAGGCCCGCAGTTCGTCTGTGAATGCCCCACTAGCCCCGACGGGTCGGGGCGCCACCAGCGTCAAGGGGAAGCGCGTCACCTGGCCGCCCAAATGCAGACGACGAGCGATACAAGAGTCAGAGTTGCAAAGATTGGAATGATGACCTTGCTGAGTGGACGCCCGCCCAGGACAACGGCGATTCCGCCCTTGACGAGCGTGTTCGTGGCGCAGGCCAGGAGAATTGAGGCGTTGGCCGTGCTGGGCGCTAGGATGCTTTCTTGGGCCAGCCGCGCGGCGGAGATCGTGAAGGCGTCAACGTCCACTAACCCCGCCAGCACACCGGTTACATACATTCCCGAAGATCCGAAGTAATGATAACCAGCCTTTGAAACAAACATCACCACGGCAAACACCAGCCCGAATTTGATCGCACTCCACAGCTCCATGGGATTCTTAACTTGGAGCGCTGCGTTCTGCTCGCTCTCTTTTCGCTTCCAAAGGTAGATTGAGATTCCCACTCCCACCATAAAGGGAAGTGCAATCGGAAGGGTCAGCGCCCTCGCCAGGGGAGCATTAATGACCGCGGTAATGATAACCACCCGGACGAACATGATGGTGGAAGCGATGGTTATACCCAGGGCGAAATACCTGGCCAGAGATTCACCCGCACTCCGAGCTTGGTTGGAAAGACCGAAGGTAGCCGCGGTACTCGAGGCAATGCCGCCAACGATACCCGTTACGGCAATTCCCTGCCTCGCCCCCAGTAATCGCATCAGAACGTAACCCACCATGCTCAAACCGGAGATCAGCACCACTACCCACCAGATGAGCCGGGGATTCAGCGCTTGGAGTGGTCCGAACGCACGGTTCGGGAGGAGGGGCAAAATAATGACGCTGACGACCCCAAACTTCAGGATGGCGTAGATTTCATCTTCCTGGATGGATTCCGCCAAATGGTGTAGCGGAGCTTTGACCGACAGTAGCAAAGTCGCCACCACGGCGAAGGTGGCGGCTGGAATCAAATACCCCAAGGCCGCCAGCGCCCCAAAGACGAACGCCAGTAAGGCCATGAATTCTGTCGTGGTCCCCTTATGCGGTCCTTGAGACCTTACCATATAGGCCGCCACGGCAACCGCGCATACTCCCGCCAAGCCGACAGGCAACATCCATCCCCATCCTGCTTTGGCAGCCAAACCACAGAGGAAACCGAAAAGGGTGATGAGAGGGAAAGTCCGGATCCCCGCGATCAAGGGGATGTCCCTCTGGGAGTGCTCGCGCTCGACGCCAATCGAGTGCTCGCGCTCGATGCCAATCAGCAGCCCCATCAGCAAGACCATGGCACCATTAAAGGCAATCTGTGTGTAGGTAAGCATCAGGTCGAAACTACTTCGGAAAGAAGTACATCAACCACCCTAGCACAAGCGCGGTGCCCACAAACGCGCCAAAAACCTTCGCGGCGTAGACCAATCGCTCGCGAGGCGCTTCCTTGGCGAGAACCCCGAACACCACGGAAACCAGGAAGGAGAATATAACGAGAGCGGGAAAGTGTGTCAAAGCCATAATAAGATCAGTGACGAGTGACAAGTGACGAGTGACAAGCAGAAAAGCAGAAGGCAGAAATCAGAATTGAGCAGTTGGTTTCTGCAAAGTTCGCACGGGCTCTCCCC
>JBAVYG010000821.1:0-7223 GCA_049698675.1 Terriglobia bacterium | reverse complement strand
AGGGTACAAAGCCCTCAAGGTCGATCCCTTTGGTCCAGGCTCGCTGGAGTTGACTCGCCAAGAGAAAGTCCGGTCGGTGGAACTGGTAGCGGCCATACGCGAAGCGGTAGGCCCGGACATTGAGATCTTCGTTGAAATGCACGGACGCTTCAGCGCCGCTACGGCCATCGAGCTGGCTCGCATGCTGGAACCTTACAACCCCGGCTGGATTGAAGAACCCTGCCCGCCGGAGGACGTGCCCTCGCTGAGAAAAGTTGTGGACCACGTCAACGTTCCCGTGGCGACCGGCGAACGCTGCCTCACGCGTTACGGATGCCGCGAAGTGATTGAGAATGGGCAGCCGGACATCCTCCAGGTAGACGTCATCCACACGGGCGGAATTATGGAGATGAAAAAGATCGCGGCCATGGCCGATGTGCGGTCGATGGTGATGGCGCCGCACAACTCCAACGGCCCCGTATGCACGGCGGCCAGCGTCCATTTCGATTTCTGCACCACTAATGTCAAAATCCAGGAATGCTTCGACGACTTCTCGGAGACCTGGGTAGTGGATGCCGTGCCGGGAACACCGCGTCCGAAAGATGGCTACTTCTATCCGCCAGAAGGACCCGGCTTGGGCGTCTCGCTGAACGAAGACCTCATTAAGGAGCACCCCATGAAGGAGGGCTTCTTCAACATGTGGGAGGCCAACTGGCACATGCGGCAGTTCATCAAGTAGCGCCGCTGTGCGGGCGGCACTCTTCGCTGCGCCAAGACCCATCCCGCCTCGCGGAACCGGGGCAGGCGCCGGCGCTAGGCCCGAGATGTCATTACAATTTGCAATCCCCAAACAAGTTGTCGGCCCGAGACCGGAGTAGACCTCATGAAATCATCCCGACGGAATTTTCTGCAATCCACTTTGGCGGCGCCGCTGATTGCCCGCCTGGGCGTGGGCCGCTCTGGCGGCGCGCACCTGGAGACCCTCTTAGCGTTGCCAGCCCAGATGGAGTTCGACAACCCGCACATCATCCGCTACGACTCGAGCTGTTTCACGATCAATCGTAAAGACACGGTCATCTTCAGCGGGGCGTTCCATTACCCCCGCTGCCCCAAGGCGCTGTGGCGTGACCGTCTGACAAAGTTCAAGGCAGCGGGCTTCAACACCATTGAGACCTACGCCTTCTGGAACTACCACGAGCCGGAGAAAGGCAAGTCGAACCTGACGGAATTTGAGGACTTCATCAAGCTTGTCCACGACATGGGCTTCTACATGATCGCCCGGCCTGGTCCCTATGTCTGCGCGGAGTGGGAGCGCGGCGGATTTCCCGACTGGGTGGCCACCATGCGGTTCCCGCTTCGCACCAACCATGCGGAGAGCATCAAGACATCGCAGTACTGGTACGACCAGGTTTTGCCGGTGATTGAGCGGCACCAGATCACAGTGGGCGGCCCCATCATCATGGTGCAGGTAGAGAACGAATACGACTTCAGCCCTCCCATGCCCGACGCGGACAAGCGCGAGTACGTCCGGGCCCTGGCCAACATGGTCTGGGCAGCGGGCATCGACGTGCCGGTCATCACCTGTTGGACCAAGCAGGCGCGGGAGAACTCTGACCCCGACATGGCCAAGATTATGGACACGTGCAATTTCTACCCGCGCTGGAAAATCGTGGAACAGGTTGTTCCAAACCTCTCTGAACTGCGCAAGCAAGAGCCTTTCTCCCCGCTCGCCATCAGCGAATTGCAAGGCGGTTGGTTCAGCCAGTTTGGCGGGAAACTGTCCGTGGACCAGGAAGGGGTGAACGCCGAGCAGATCGACACGCTCACCAAGACCGTACTCGAGCAGGGAGTAACCTCCTTCAACTACTACATGGGTTATGGAGGAACGAATTTCGATTGGGCCGCCAAGACCCTCACCACCACTTACGATTACGCTGCACCGATTGGCGAGCCGGGCGGCTTGTGGGACAAGTATTACGCGGTCCGTGGGATCTGCCAGTTCCTCCGCCTGCACGGGGATGTGCTGGCACGGGCTCAAGCGCTCGAAGGCGGCGCCGAGTCTACGAACCCCAACGTCAGCGCCACGGAGAGGGTGAACGGCCAGAGCGCGGTGGTCTTCGTGCGCGAAAACGCCAACGCCGAGCAACGCTATAAGATGACCTTTGTTGATCCTAACAGCCCCACGAAACGCAGGATTAGTGTGCCGCGCGAGGGCGAGCTGGTCATCGGTCCCCGCGAAATGAAGATGCTGGCCGTGCAGGTGCCCATCCCCGGCAGTCAACTCCGTTACTCGACGGCGGAGGTGCTGGCGCACGGCCTGAACCTCGACCGCCATTTCCTCATCCTCTACGACATGCCGGGGCGTGTGGCGGAGATCTCCCTGGCGACCAGAGACGAACCCCATGTGGAAGGCGAAACGATTTACCAGTACTGGGACCCGGAATATGAATCGGTGGTCTTTGGCGTTCGATTCGAGAAGACCGAGAAGCTCCTCCTGGTGAATGACCACCTTCTGGTTATCCTGTTACCGCGCGACCGTGCCCTGCGGACGTGGGTCAGTGAGTTTCCTTCCAAGGTTTTTCCAATGTCGGAGGAGACCAAGCCCTTCGCTGTTCCCTTCATTACGGACAGCTACATGCACGCGGGCGACGGTTCACATGCGAATCGGATTTGGGCCGATTTGGATTTCCAGCCCGGCGAGCACGAACTGACCCTGTTGCTTCCTGCCAAGCCTAGCAAGTGTTGGGTTGATGGCGCGCTGACGGAGTTTGCCTACGAACGCGAGCAGCGAACGGCGCGTCTTCGTATCACAACGCCGGCCCTGCCCTATAAGCCGCTCGATTTGAGCAACGGGCAGGCCTGGGTGGAGAGATATGACACCGCCTCCGGCCATTGGCAGAGCAACTCGCCTGGCGCCCTGGAAGACACCGGTCCTGTCCCTTATGGTTACGTGAAGTATAAGGCTCAATTCAATTACAGCAACGAACCGAAGATGTTTATTTCGACTTTCGCGGATGATGCAATAAAGGTTTTTATCAACGGCAAGCCGGTCGAAGAAGCATTGAAGCCGGCAAAAGCCGTCGAATTCGAACTGGCCAAATATGCCAAGGCAGGGACAAACACGCTGGAAATCGCCTATGAGGCCTTCGGGGCGTACAATGGCGGCGAAGAGATGGGCGATTTGAAGGGCATCGAATTTGTGCGCATGGGGAGCGACGCCCGAAGCGGCGTAGCCATTGCTTCCTGGCAGATCCAGCGCTTTGCGGCGCCCATGCGAGGACGGGACGTAGACCCGGATTTTGCCGCCGCTGCCTGGAGTCCGGCGTCTTACCAGGCATCAGGTCCAGCGCTCGAACCGGTTCCGGCATTCACGTGGTGCCAAACGGGATTTGCGTTGCCTGGGGTCTCACCGGGCTGGATGGCGCCCTGGAAACTGGCCTTCGAGGCTGACCGCGACGCTCTGCTCTATCTCAATGGCAAGTTTGTTGGGCGCTACGTGACCGTTGGACCACAAAAGGAGTTCTATCTCCCAGACCCGTACTTCGCTCCCGCCGGAAGGGAAAACATTCTGACGTTCGTTCTGGCCTATACGGATCGCCCGGGACACGTCCGGACGCTACGCGTGGGGCCCTACGAGGAGTTCTCCGCCCGCCGCACGCGCGTGGAATTTCAGTGGTAGGAGTTCTCAGAAACAAGATTACGACGCCGGGTTGACGCAGTAGGAAGAAGATGCAACAATCATCTTTTGGGGTGCTGCGGTACCGGACTCCTTGGGTTTTCCCCCTCGTTTAAGCCCCATCCCATTCCACTCGAAGGATCTCTCTCATGAATGCCAACGATATGCGGCCAGGTATGGTCATCCGACACAACGGCGAACTCTTCACCATTCACAGGGCCGAGCACCGCACGCCGGGGAACCTGCGTGCTTTCGTTCAGGCCCGCATGCGCAACCTGCGCACCGGCGCGCTCATCGATCACCGCTTCCGATCTGAGGACACAATCGAGAAAGCCAATCTCGATGAAGTCGAAATGCAGTACCTTTATTCCGACGGCGATTCTTTTTTCTTCATGAACACGCAGAACTACGAACAGATCGGCCTGCACAAGTCCGTGATCGAGGACCGCGCCTCCTACCTCGTTCCGGATGTCGTCATTAAGGTGCAGTTGTTCGAGGGAAGGCCAGTGGATATCGAGCTGCCGGCAACCGTGGACCTGAAAGTCGTAGAGACTGAACCTGGGAAGAAAGGGGCTTCTGCCACCAACGTCACGAAAACCGCCAAGCTCGAAACCGGCCTCATGGTACAGGTCCCGCCATTTATCGCTGAGGGCGAAGTCATCACCGTCGACACTTCAGAGGGAAAGTATCTCGAACGCGCTACCGGCTAAGTTCTCCGTACCAACCCGGAGTTCTGGCTGAACCTGCAGAATCTCTTCGACCTCGAAACCGAAAGACGTTCGGGCGCGGCGGTGGAAATTGAGCGCCACGTGCATCCTGCTGCCGTGCAGACCCCGCCTTCCGTCTTCTGATCCTGGTTCCTGAATCCCGAGACCTGAATCCTGCTCTTCCCCCACCTACTACCCACCAAGACAGTCAACAGTCGAAGGTTGGCCGCGGTTCTTCCCCCACCTACGACCTGCGACCTACTAACTACCTGCCTTTTCAACAACATTCCCGCCTTTGACCCGTAAGTACCTTTATTTTCTACAACATTCCCGCTTTGCGGCCAGTTTTCCACAGCGACCCTTTGTTTTCATAGGCATTCCTGCTTTGTTCGTTCATTTTTAAGAATTCCTTTTCTCTTTTCCTTCCAGGCTCAGACTTACTGTCCGTGGTAGAGCAGGAATGATTCCGGGCTTTTCGTCGTACTTGGCATGTCCTCCAGAGCGGCTTAGCAAATCCAGGCCGCACGGCAACAAAGTGTTCCCGGGAGGCCGTGACCCCCGGCATGCCCTCAGCTCACAATTCTAGCCTATCTTGTTCCGCCTGTCAAGAGGCATGAAGTCTGTTTGGGTCTGCCGGCAACGGCACCCGCACCCGCTGACTAGAGAGCAGGTAGAGTAGCGGGGCATGTTCCCAGTTTGTGTGCCTTCTTGTGTGCGGACCAATCGACCATGATGGGGGCATAACTCCAGCGCTGGCGTCAGCCTGGGTGATGGTCAAACCCAACGGCTCAACGGGCAGCCCGCACAGGGCGCCGAGGTGTGGCAGAAGAGCCCTTTCCCTGTCTTTCGTCCGAAGCGATTGAAAAAGGGCGTTATTATACACTTGGCGGACGACGCTTAGTGGTATAAGCACAAAAGTGGATATAATGCTTATGTGTTGAGGAGTGCTCCATGTCGGAGTCCGAAGGAACGACCCGGGTGACTATCTCCTGGTCCAAGGAAACCGATCTCACGGTGCGCTCTTTCCTCGGCTCCCAGGGCCTAAAAAAGGGCGCTCTCTCCAAGTTCATCGAGGAGGCCGTCCGCTGGCGCGTCTTTCACCAGACCGTCGGCGCCGCGCGCGAGCGTTTCGCCGACGTTCCCGAAGACCAGCTCCTGAAGGAAATTGACGACGCGGTCGAGGCCGTTCGCGCAGAACGATACCGCCGCCGCGCCACGCGGACCTGATGCGCCTCATCCTCGACACCAACGTCCTGCTCTCCGCCCAGCTCTCGCCCCGTGGCGCGCCGGCCAAGCTGCTCGCCGCCTGGGAGCAGAAACGGTTCACGCTGGTCATTTCCGATGACCTCCTCGCGGAACTCCGCGAAGTCCTCGAGCGGCCTTTCTTCCGCGCAAGATTGCGCAGAAGCGATGCAGAGCTTTTTGCCGCGACCCTTCACGTTCCTGCTGGCGCTCGCCGCCGCCAGCGAGGCCGCGTTTCTCGTCACCGGAGACAAGGGTCTGCTTGCCTTGAAACGACACGGCGCCACGCGCATCGTGACGCCTGCGGCCATGCTCGAATGGCTGAAGGCCCCTGACGCGCCAGTCACGGAGACGCCCTGACCATGCCACGTCATTTCCTCCGCGTCATTTCCTCTTGCCAATCCAGCAGTGAAGGTGTATAAAAGTTGGCAACTAGAGTGTGGTGAATGTTGCAAGTCCCGTTTGTTTGCCTAAGGTGTGAAGTTGGGTTTGGGAGATCACGCGGTCTGTGCCGTGCGAATTGATCAGGGGTGGTGGCCCGCAGATTCAATCTGAGCGATAATGTGGTTAGTCCATTCGCTGGACAGGTTGAAGATGACTGATTCAGGTTTTCGTTTCGAGCACGAGATGGCCAATTCTGCCCGAAACTGGCTCAAGCGCCAGGGCCTTATGGTGAAGGAGGAATTTTACACGCCATGGGGGATCTGCGATTTTGTCGGGGTTAAACTCAACAGAAAACAAGTGCACAAGCGACTCCAGCTTGGGCAGAAACACGCCATCGGGCCACTGATTAGGCTGGATATCCTTACGGCTGTTCCTGAAGCTGATACAGGTGGCTCGACAACACTTGAAGAATTGGCCCACAAGTATCAAGACCTCCTCGCGGCCGCCGAGGTGCGCACTGAAATAGAGAAGCTTATTACCGGCAAGTTCGTTAGCGTCAGCGAACAAGGTACGCTTCAAAAACTAAACGGATGGGTACCCTTGCATTCCCGCCTTGTAGCCCTCGAGCTCAAATTGAGTCGTGTGGAGGACGCCCTCGGCCAAGCAATATCCCACCTGGCATTTGCCGAGGAATCGTTTGTGGGGTTCCCGACAGGATTAGCAGAGCGGATTGCCACTTCCCCCCGTGCTGCGAGGTTCCTCGCTGAAGGTGTGGGGATTGTATCGGTGGGGAAGAGCAGATGTCACATCGTTGTTCACCCGGAAACCCGGCGGCACCCAATAAATCGCACGTTGCAGATGCACTGCGTCGAACGGTTCTGGCGGACTCGAATCAAAGGCAACTGAGCATTAGTTGTTGGGCGACTCGCTCTGGTCTCCTTGCTGTCTTTTCGTCAGCAGGGAGGGTTGGTAAACTTCGGCCCAACACGAAGGCCTTGGAAAGATCCTGAAATAGGGCCAATGCTCTACCACTGAGTGGCACTGACGCGAGGCCGTCAAACCACCTCTTGTAGAAATTGGCGACCTGAGCCCTAGGGTGCAGTAAGCTTTGGTCCAGACTTCGGGAGAGTTTTTCGAATTCCCAATAAGCGGGGTCCCCCTTCTGTGTCTTCATCAATGCATCGCTAAGCAAATTTCTCAATTTTGGGCTCGCAACAGCCAGCCGTCGGAGCGGG
>JBAVYG010000820.1:0-3862 GCA_049698675.1 Terriglobia bacterium | reverse complement strand
GCGCTGACAAATGCCAGTGTGAACGCCGCCAAAGGGAACTTCGATGGGCCGCGCCAGGATTACCAGATCGACGCCAACGATCAGTTGATCACTAGCGACGACTATCGGAAGGTTGTAGTTGCATACCGCAACGGCGCGCCGGTGATGCTGACCGACGTGGCACACATCGTGAATGGCGTAGAGAACAATAATCTGGCCGCGTGGATGAACCAGACCCCTGCGGTGATCCTGAATGTGCAACGCCAGCCCGGGGCCAACACCATCAGCGTGGTCAAGAGCATCAAGGGACTCATGCCGCAGCTTGAGGCCAACCTGCCCACGGGCATACTGGTGACCACGCTTACCGATCTCACCACCGCCATCAAAGCATCGGTTTCCGACGTGGAGTTCGAATTGCTGTTGACGGTTGGACTCGTCGTGCTGGTCATCTTCCTCTTCTTGCGGAGTCTCTACGCCACCATCATCCCCAGCGTGGCTGTGCCGCTGTCACTGGTCGGCACCTTCGCGGTGATGTACGTCCTTGGTTACAGCCTGGATAACTTATCACTGATGGCGCTGACCATCTCCACCGGCTTCGTTGTGGACGATGCCATCGTGATGATCGAGAACATCGCGCGGTACATCGAAGCGGGCGATCCACCCATGGAAGCGGCGCTCAAGGGCGCGGAGCAAATTGGCTTCACCATTCTTTCGCTGACCGTGTCACTCATCGCCGTACTGATTCCGCTGTTATTCATGGGCGACGTGGTGGGGCGCCTGTTCCGCGAATTTGCCGTAACACTGGCCGTCACCATCATCGTTTCGGCAGTGGTCTCCCTTACGCTCACGCCCATGATGAGTGCGCGAATCTTGCGGCACGAGCCCAAAGAGAAGCAGGGGCGCGTCTATAGAGCCACGGAGCGTGCTTTCGAGTGGATGATCGCGTTCTATGGCCGCACACTGAAGTTTGTCCTTCGATTCCAGACGGTTACGCTGTTAGTCGCCGTGGCTACCCTGCTGCTTACGGTTTTCCTTTACTTCGTGATCCCAAAAGGTTTTTTCCCGATACAGGACACGGGCGTCATCCAGGGCATATCGCAGGCGCCGCCGGCGATCAGTTCGCAGGCCATGGCAAAGAAGCAGTTGGAGATTACCAAGGCAGTTCTGGATGACCCGGCGGTGGAAAGCGTCTCGTCGTTTATCGGCGCCGATGGAACGAATGTAACGACCAACAGCGGTAGGATGTCGATCAACTTAAAGCCGCTCAACCAGCGCAATATCAGCGCATCAGACCTCATCCGCAGGCTTAACTCCAGAGTGAGCCAGGTTCAGGGAATCCAGTTGTTTATGGAACCTGTGCAGAACATTACCGTGGATGACCGGGTGAGTCGCACGCAATACCAGTACGCACTGGAAGACCCCGATGCGCATGAACTGGATGACTGGACCAACCGTTTCGTCGAGCGGCTGAAGCAGTTGCCGGAACTCGAAGATGTGGCCACCGATCAACAATCGGGAGGGCTGGCCGTATCTCTGGTGATCGACCGGGTCACCGCATCGCGACTGGGCATCGCGCCTTCGACCATCGATAACACCCTGTATGACGCCTTCGGTCAGCGGCAGATCAGCACGATGTATACCCAAGTAAACCAGTACCATGTGGTTCTCGAGAGTGAGCCGCAGTTTCAGAAAAACCCCAACAAGCTGAACCAGCTTTACATTCAGTCCAATGCGTCTTCAGGCGCAACCGGTACGGGGGCCTCTTCCTCTTTTGCGTCTTCCGGATCATCCTCCGCGGGATCAAACGGGCTGACGACTTCCGCACTGTACACTCCGGCGGCAAATACCCTTACGCCCCCTGCGAACGCGCTTTCGGCGAGCACCTCCAGCGCGACGTCCAGCAAGGGAGCCGGCTCTGCGGGTACTACCAGTTCAGCCACAAGCAGTGCCGTGCCGCTGAGCGCCTTCGCGCACTTTGAAAATACGACAGAGCCGCTCGCCATTACCCACCAGGGTCAATTTCCGGCAATCACGGTGTCGTTCAATCTCGCGCCGAATGCCGCACTGGGCAACGCCATTACGGCGGTCGACAAAGCGCAGAAAGACATGCACATGCCTCCCAGCCTGCAGGCAGGTTTTCAAGGCACCGCGGCATCATTCACGAATTCACTGGCCAATGAGCCGTTGCTCATTCTTGCTGCGCTGGTCACGGTGTACATCGTGCTGGGCGTTTTGTATGAGAGCTTTATCCACCCGATTACGATTCTGTCCACGCTACCGTCAGCGGGCGTGGGCGCTATCCTCGCGTTGCTTCTTTTTCACCAGGATTTAAGCGTGGTGGCGATCATCGGCATCGTGCTGCTGATCGGTATCGTGAAAAAGAACGGCATTATGATGGTCGACTTCGCGCTGGAAGGCGAACGAAAGCACGGCAAGAACGCGACGGATGCAATTTACGATGCGTGTCTGCTCCGCTTCCGCCCCATTATGATGACCACCATGGCCGCGCTGCTGGCGGGGCTACCGCTGGCGCTGGGAACGGGTTACGGTTCTGAGTTGCGCAGGCCGCTGGGTATCGCCATGGTAGGCGGACTGCTGCTGAGCCAGGCGCTCACGCTTTACACCACGCCCGTTATCTACATCTTTTTTGACAATCTGGCGCAGCGCTTTGCGCACAAATCGAACCCGCCGGAAACCCCAGGCGCAGAACTGGCAGGGCCGGCATGAACATCTCCGAACCCTTCATTCGCCGGCCAGTGGCTACGACGCTGCTCACGGTGGCGATTGCCCTTGCCGGGGCGGTTGCGTATGAGGTGCTGGCGGTAGCGCCCCTGCCGGAGGTCGACTTTCCCACTATTTCCGTCAGTTCAAGCTTGCCGGGAGCCAGCGCCGAAATTATGGCGTCGTCCGTCGCCACTCCCCTGGAGCGTCAGTTCGGTCATATTGCCGGGGTGACGGAGATGACCTCCGCGAGCACGCTCGGCAGCACATCGGTCACCATTCAGTTTGACCTCAGCCGTGACATTGATGGCGCGGCGCGCGATGTTCAAGCCGCCATCAATGCGGCGCGAACTTATCTGCCCGCCAACCTGCCGGCCAATCCGACCTATCGCAAGGTCAATCCTGCCGATGCGCCGATTATGATCCTCGGTCTTACCTCCGACAAATACGGCCCCGACAAACTCTATGACGAAGCTTCCACCGTCATCCAGCAGAAATTGTCGCAGATACAGGGCGTAGGGCAGGTCACCGCCGGGGGTGGCGCACTGCCGTCCGTGCGTGTGGACGCAAATCCCACACAATTGGCCAGCTATGGACTTACCCTGGCGAATTTGCAATCCGTGCTGAGCTTGCAAAACTCCGACCTGGCCAAAGGACAAATCTCTGATGGCATTGTGACAGCCGACATTGTTGCCAACGACCAGATCTCGCACGCCGCCGACTACAAACCGCTCATCGTCGGTTATAAGCGCGGCGCGGCGGTCCGCCTGTCCGATGTCGCTCAGGTGACAGATTCCGTGCAGAACGTCCGCGCTGCCGGCTATTTGAACGGCAAGCGCGCGATTACGATGATGATCTTCCGCCAGCCCGGCGCCAACATCATTGGCACGGTCGACCGCATACGCGCGCAACTTCCGTTTATCCAGGCATCCATTCCGCTCGGCATCGATACCACCATCGTTCTTGATCGCACCACAACCATCCGCGCCTCGGTCGGTGATGTCGAGAGGACGCTGCTCATTTCCATTGGCCTCGTCATCGTCGTGGTGTTTGTCTTCCTGCGCAACGGCCGCGCCACGCTCATTCCCGCCGTCGCCGTTCCGGTCTCGCTGATTGGTACGTTCGCAGTGATGTATCTGTTCGGATATACCCTCGACAACCT
>JBAVYG010000819.1:0-5007 GCA_049698675.1 Terriglobia bacterium | reverse complement strand
GGCCTACTCTGAGAAACTCCTTTCCGATAATAAGCGTCAGGTTGAAATTGGCACCCTGGCGCCGATTGAAGTCGTGCGGGCCGAATCCGAGGTGGCTTCCGATCAACAAAATTTGATTGTTGCCCAGACCAGCCTGCAGCAACAAGCCGAGTTGATCAAAACGGCGCTCTCGAGGAAAGTTGACTCGGAGTTGATAAGCGCTCAGATTGACGCTTTGGATAAACTCCCGGAGCCAACCCCGAACGATATTCCACCCTTGGATCAAGCCTTGAAGCAAGCACTCCAGAACCGCCCGGAAGTTGAACAGGCTGACCTCAACGTGCGCTATGAGTCAATCGTCGTCAAGGCTAATCGTAATGCCTTGCTGCCCACCCTCGACCTGTTTGCCACTTACTCCCCCTCGGGACTCTCAGGTCTCAGGTCCGCGCTCGCGCCTTGCCCGTTGGGGTACACGCCGAATGGGAACCAATGCCTGTCCTACCAAGGTATCTCGCAATCCTTGTCCCAATTGTTCCACGGCAATTATCCGGATTATTCTTTCGGCTTCACCTTGCAATTCCCCATTCGCAACCGCGCCGCGCAGGCCGACGTAGCGCGCGCCCTTCTAGAACAAAGGCAACTGGAGGAACAACTTCAGAGGCAGAAGAATCAAGTTGAGCAGGATGTCCGCAGCGCAGAAATCGGGGTGATTCAGGCCAAGGCCCAAATAGAAGCCGCAGTGAAGGCGGTCCTGCTGGCGCAGAAGACCCTCGACGCGGAACAGAAGAAATTTCAGTTGGGTGAGTCCACCGTCTTCCTGGTGATTCAGGCGCAACGCGACCTGGCCACGGCCGAGGGCAACGAAGTGAAGGCGCGCTCGACTTACGCCAAGGCCCTCACGCAATTTCAGCAGGTGACCGCCACGATTCTGGCTGACTACCATGTCGAATTGAACGACGCGCTTCAGGGGAAGGTGACCCGCTCGCCGAACATTCCAGGCACGCACGATGAGCCGGCCACTCAGACGCCCCCTGCAAGCCCGCAAGGATAAGCGGGAGGGGCCTGATCTTTACCCATGCCTTCGGCTGGACACGGGAGCAGAAGTCGGAATCATCGCCCTCTCCCCAAGGGAGAGGGACTTGAGTTTCTACAATCTTTCACAAGTTTGACTTTGCGTTTGCCACTGGACTAACATGGCCTTAAGGGCAAAACGTACGATGCAGAGAGGGCTAAAAGCGGGCACCGAACTCGAGACGGGGCGTTCTCAACGCCAACCCTCCACTGCCCAAGCCCGCTGGGAGGAAGAGGTACTCAAGCCCGCCCTCGAGAGCTCCCCCGAGCGGCAAGAAATCTTCACGACCCTTTCCGGCGTGCCCGTCGAAAGACTGTATACCCCATCCGATCTGGCTGATTTTGATTATTCGCGCGACCTCGGCGAGCCGGGTGAATACCCTTTCACACGCGGCATCCACCGTACCATGTACCGGGGCAGAGTCTGGACCATGCGCCAGTTCTCGGGATTCGGCAGCCCCGAGGACACCAACCAGCGCCTGCATTACCTTCTGAAGCAAGGGCAAACGGGGCTCTCCATCGCCTTTGACCTGCCTACCCTAATGGGCTACGACAGCGACCACGTTCTGGCTGAGGGCGAAGTTGGCAAATGCGGGGTGGCGGTTTCATCTCTCGCTGATATGGAAACCTTGCTTGCCGGGCTGCCGCTCGAACGGATAACCACCTCCATGACCATCAATTCGCCCGCCGCCATCATCTGGGCAATGTACCTGGTCGTGGCAGAAAAGAGCGGGGCCGAGCTCAAGAAAATCTCAGGAACAACACAGAATGACATTCTCAAGGAGTACATCGCCCAAAAGGAGTACATTTTTCCGCCCAAGCCTTCGATGCGCCTCGTGGTGGACACTATTGTGTATGGCGCCAGGGAAGTCCCCCGCTGGAATGCCATCTCCATTAGCGGCTACCACATTCGTGAGGCAGGATCGACCGCGGTGCAGGAACTCGCCTTCACGTTGCGCGACGGCATGGAGTACGTCGAGTGGGTGGTACGCGCAGGCATGAGCGTGGACGAATTTGCTCCCCGTCTCAGCTTCTTTTTTAACGCGCACAACGACTTGTTCGAGGAAGTGGCAAAATATCGCGCTGCCCGCAGAGTCTGGGCGCGGGTGATGCGCGAGCGCTTTGGCGCGCAGAATCCCCGCTCCTGGCTTTGCCGTTTTCATACCCAGACGGCGGGTTGCTCGCTCACCGCGCAACAACCCTACAACAACGTCGTGCGCACTACCCTGCAAGCTCTCGCGGCGGTTTTGGGGGGAACGCAGTCTTTGCACACCAATTCCCTTGATGAGGCCTGGGCTCTTCCCACTGAGGCGGCGGTTACGATTGCACTGCGGACGCAGCAAGTCATTGCTCACGAAAGCGGCATAACAAACACCGTTGATCCGCTCGCCGGCTCGTATTTCGTGGAGAAGCTGACGGCCGAAACCGAGCGTGCCTGTTACGAGTATTTTGACAGAATTGACGCCTTGGGAGGCATGGTGGCGGCAATCGAAAAAGGCTTCCCGCAGAAAGAGATTCACGATGCCGCCTACGCCTATCAACAGGCAATCGAAAGGAAAGAGGCGGTCATTGTGGGCGTCAACGATTTCGTAACCGAGGAAGAGCGCCCCATCACCCTATTGGTAATCGATGAGAACGTTGCCCGTCATCAGCGACAGAATTTGGAGCAGTTGAAGAAGCGGCGGGATAATTCCCGCGTCCAGGCGACCCTCGAATCTTTAGGAAACGCTGCTGCCACGGATGCCAACTTGATGCCATACATTCTCGAGTCTGTGCGCGCGTATGCCACCCTCGGCGAAATGTGCGACGTCCTGCGGCGCGTTTTCGGGACCTACGAGGAGCCGGCATTTCGATAGGAGCAGTGACAAGCGGCCAAACAAGTAGTCAGAAGACAAGAGTCAGAAGTCAGAAGGAAGAGCCCAAGGAATTGTAAATGATGAGTCCGGTAGCCGGAAAATGACGGAGTCGCATTTCGGTGCAGCTCCCGCGGGGCGATCTTTGCTGACTCCTGACTTCTGACTCTTAACTTCTGCTCGTCACTTGTCACTCGTCACTGATTTATGGACCGTCGGATTCGAGTTCTGGTTGCCAAGCCCGGCCTGGATGGCCACGACCGGGGAGCGAAAATTGTGGCGCGCGCCCTACGCGATGCCGGAATGGAAGTGATTTACACCGGCCTCCGGCAAACGCCGGAGATGATCGTCAACGCAGCGCTCCAGGAAGATGTGGACGCTATCGGCGTCTCTATTCTTTCCGGGGCGCACCGCACTATCGTCCCGCGCATCCGCGAGCTGCTTCATGAAGAAGGTCTCGAGGATGTCCTGGTGGTCGTCGGCGGCATCATTCCTGATGAAGATATTCCGGAGTTGAAAAAGGTGGGCGTTGCGGAAGTCTTCCAGCCGGGGGCATCAACTCAGCAGATTGTGGACTTCATCCGGGCGCACGTAAGATAGGATTCAGGAGTCGGGATTCAGGGCGTGCGACCCTCGTGCCTACTCCCTCTGGCAGGATGCGTAAAAACCTTTATGCACGCTGTCATTCCGATCCCGCCCTGCGGGAGAGGAATCTTGCTCTGAAAACGGGGGACTTGCGAGATCCCTCGTCCTCTCCGTCAGATGACGGGCTGACGGACTCTTCGGAATGACAGGCTAGAGGGGTTTTTCAGCATCCTGCCAGACACGTGGTGCGTGCTTTTCTGAATCCTGAATCCTTGCCCATGAAGCTAAGCAGTCACAATTCGGTGGCCGTGCTGACCTTTCTGCCGGACGCTGGCTACCCTCGGCTTACGATGGGAGTCCTTGCGGAACTGGGCGACCTCCTCAATGAAGTCAAGCTCTCCGGCCCTTTCCAGGGCGTGGTGATTGCCGCCAACTCCCGCTCTTTCGCAACTGGCGCCGACATCGAGGAGGTCGCATCTGTTGAAGGGGCAGCCGCCCGCGCTTTTGCACTGGCGGGACAATCGCTTTTTAAGCATGTTGCGGACTTCCCTCTTCCTATCGCTGCGGCCATCCGAGGCTATTGTTTGGGAGGAGGCCTGGATCTGGCCCTGGCGTGCCACGCGCGCATCGCCACCTACGATGCCTCTTTTGGCCACCCCGGAGCTTCCCTCGGCCTTATCACCGGTTGGGGAGGGATTCAGCGACTGACTCGCTTGATCGGCAGGGCGGCTGCGACTCAACTCCTGTTGACAGCGGAACGCGTTCCGGCCACCCAGGCCCTGACGCTGGGGTTGGTCGATGAACTGGCTGCCTCTACAGATTTGGTGGAGGTGGCGGCGCGCCGCGCCCTGGCTCGGATGCACGTGCAAGGAAACTGGAAAGAAGCATGACTCACAGCGAGATTGGCAGTAACGAATCCCCCCTGCCGCCCTCCAAGCGCGCCGCCCGTCGCATCATACAACGCGCCTTTGTTCTTACCGGGCGCGACAGGCAACTGCGCCAGCACCTTCGTGCGGCCCGCCTTACAACCCTGTGGATTGTGGAAGACTGGGATTTGGTTTGGACCGTGACTATCGATCGCGGGAAAATTGCATTCGAGCGCCGCCCAGCTAAGCATCCGGACCTGACCCTCAGTTGGCAAACCGCAAGTGAATTTCTCTCCTGTGCCAGGGAAAGCGCCTCGCCAGAAAGCAAACTGGAGTTGACTGGGAACATCGAGCTGCGACGAGTTGCAAGCAACCTGCTCAAGAGCTTTCTTGGCCACCTCGGACACGTGCTTCGGAACCCTGTGGATGGCGCCGGAGAAAGCTTACTTTGAGGGGGGCGCATCGAGACCCTGGGCGGAATTCTTGGCCGGAATTCAAAAAGAAAAAAGCATACCCCGCTTTTGCTCTTCAACGGAACGCGGGCGTACAAGCCAGGTCTAGGAAAAGTCCAGAGCGAGATTCTTCGCTCCGCTCCGCTGCGCTCAGAATGACATGTTGTGGAGGATTAAGTGAAACCGGAAACTGGAAATTGG
>JBAVYG010000818.1:0-14828 GCA_049698675.1 Terriglobia bacterium | reverse complement strand
GGTATTGAGTGGGCGCAATGCGGCGGCGCAAGGTGGCGGGAGGGTTGAAGCGTGTTTCATTCATACCCAGCGGCTTAAAGATGTGTTCAAAGCAATAGACGTCCAGAGGCTCGCCGGAGACGAGGCGCACCAGCTCGCCCAGCGTCTCAAAGTTAATATCGCTGTAAATGAAGCGGGTACCAGGCGGGACGATCGGCTTCTCACCCACGATCATCTTCATGGCAGTCTCATAGCCCGACCAATCCGGCTTCAGATCGAGGTCAGGAGGCAGTCCTGAATAATGGGTCATGAGCTCCCGTACGCTGATGGCTTCTTTCCCATTGGCCTTGAACTCCGGCCAATAGTCGGCAACGGGCGCACTCAAGACTATCTTCCCCTGCTCCACAAGCTGCATGATCGCCGTCGTCGTGGCAAGCACCTTGGTCAGTGAGGCCACGTCGAAGATCGTGTCAACCGTCATCGGCAGCTCTTCCGGGGCCAAGGCGCGGTGCCCGAAGGCTTTGCGATAGATGACCCTTCCTTCGTGCCCGATCACCACCACGGCGCCAGGACATTTGCCGGTGCGAATTGCTTCCTCAGCCACGGAAGCGATAGCCGCCAGCTTCTCTTCGGTTAAACCTACCTCCGACCTTGCCGTCACTTGGACCGGGAAAGCTCGAGCGGCGAACGTCGCAGCGAGCACACCGGCCGCCAGGAAGATGCCCATTATCCGCAGACCATTCACCGTTTCTTACCTCCTGCAGGGTCGCGTCAAAGTCGAACTGGGTGGGGTGACACAGGAGCGGCAGGCCCCGGAGGGGCCGAATGTCATTAGCCGTGGGTGAAACCCACGGGAACCGTCGCCCGTGCATATTCGACCCCTGCGGGGTCGGATATCTTTTTGCACCCTGTCCGTAGGTTTCACCTACGGCTAATGATCTTGTTCCCCTTCGGGGAACTTCGCGGACTTCGACGCAGTCCTACCTCCTGTTCACATCCTTCCCATTCAAGAGACTTCTGCTATATACTCGGCGCTTCTTTCTGTCAACAAGCAGTTGGAAGAAGCGGTTGCAAGAATCCCCGAGAGTCCGGCTATCTATGAAAATCACCCTGATCGACTGGCTAGTCGTGGCCGCCTATTTCGCGGTGAATTTGCTGATTGGGCTCTACTACCGCAAGAAGGCGAGCGCCAGCACGGGCGACTTTTTTGTTTCCGGCCGGGAGGTCACCTGGTGGCTGGCGGGTACGTCCATGGTGGCCACGACCTTTGCCGCCGACACTCCGCTGGCGGTCACAGGCTTGGTGGCGCGACAAGGAATCGCCGGCAACTGGCTCTGGTGGAGCTTGCTCCTGAGCGGGATAATGACCGTCTTCTTCTATGCCCGCTTGTGGCGGCGCGCGGAAGTCATCACTGATGCGGAGCTCGTCGAGTTGCGTTATGCAGGCAAGCCTGCCGCTTTTCTGCGTGGCTTCCGGGCATTATATTTCGGCGTCCTTATGAACTGCCTGATCGTGGGCTGGGTCAACCTCGCTATGGAGAAGATCCTCCAGACCGCTCTGGGCGTCTCCAAGGGAGTAGCGCTGGTCATCATCTTTGCGATGGTTGCCTTCACCGGCTTCTACACTTCGATATCGGGCCTGTGGGGCGTGCTTTGGACGGATGTTATTCAGTTTGCCCTCAAGATGACGATGGTGGTTGTGCTGGCCTATTACGGCGTCCGGGCCGTGGGGGGGATGACGTTATTGAAGACGAAACTAGCCGCCCTTGACGCTGCCCGCGGTGCGGCCACGGGCGGCTCGGGTTCCATCCTTTCCTTCATCCCCGATTTGCACTCGCCCTGGATGCCTCTGATGGCGTTCTGCGTTTACCTGGGAGTGAATTGGTGGGCCAACTGGTATCCGGGCGCGGAACCGGGCGGTGGCGGCTACGTGGCCCAGCGTATCTTTTCCGCCAAGGATGAAAAGAACTCCCTATGGGCCACCCTGTGGTTCAACATTGCGCACTACGCCTTGCGTCCGTGGCCCTGGGTCCTGACCGCCCTGGCATCCGTAGTTCTATACCCCAAGCTCAAAGACCCCGAGGTCGGCTATATCAAGGTTTGGGTGGATTATCTGCCGGGAGCGTTCCGCGGCTTCATGCTGGCCGCCTTCGCGGCTGCCTACATGTCCACGATCGCTACCCAGCTCAATTGGGGTTCCTCTTATATTGTTAACGACTTCTACCGGCGCTTCCTGGCCCGAGCAAGAGACGAGCACCACTACGTGCTTGCTGCCAAATTCCTGACTGCCTTTCTGGCCATCCTGGGGGCTGCCGTTTCGCTGGTGATGACCAGCGTTGCCGGAGCGTGGCAACTCTTGCTCGGCATCGGTGCAGGGACAGGAGCAGTTTACCTGCTGCGCTGGTACTGGTGGCGAATTAACGCCTGGTCAGAAGTCTCCGCCATGGTTGCCGCCGCGATGACAACCGCACTCCTTCGCACCGTCATTCACATTCAAGGCACGGAGGCAATTGTCTTTGCGAAGTCTATCCTCCTCACGGTCGCGGTGACCAGCGTGGTGTGGCTTGCGGTTACTTTTCTCACAGCGCCGGAACCGGAATCCAAACTTCTTGAGTTCTACCGGCGAGTCAGGCCCGGAGTGACCGGCTGGAAGCAAGTTGCCGCCCTGGCCCCCGAAGTCCCCGCCAGCCGCGATGGCTGGTACAATCTCATGGACTGGCTGCTCGGATGCTTGATGGTGTACATGACGTTGTTTGGGATTGGTAAGCTGCTGCTCGGGTCGACCGCTTTGGGAATCCTCTTTTTGGCCGTCGCGGTAATCGCCGGTTACGCCATCTACTGGGACTTCTCAAAGCGCGGCTGGGAAACGCTTTCTGGAAGGGAGAAGCAGTAACAAGTGACGACCGGAAGTCAGGAGTCAGAAGTCAGAAGTCAGGAGAGTAGGGGCTGGGTGCTGGGGAACTACGGATTTTGCCCTCTCCCCTGGGGAGAGGGTGGCCCGCGACCGGCGCTTTCACCAGCCTGCGCGGGTCGGGTGAGTGGTCAGTTGCGCGGCGCGGGGGGATGAAGCTGGCGTTCACGGGAATGATCGCAAAGCGGAGATTGTCGCGGGAGTATGTGCCAATTGACAATTATCCCGGCCCCCAGCCCCTTCTTCAAAAGATGCGTATCACAGAACGGGAAAACCCGGCCTCCGTTGGGCTAGATACAAGACCCACTCGAGCGATCCTTCGCCTCATCAACCAAGAGGATCAGCGCGTCGCTCCTGCCGTGGCGAAGACCATACCGAAGATAGCGCGCGCAGTGGACATGGCCGTTCGAGCCCTCCGCCAGGGCGGGCGAATGATTTACCTGGGCGCCGGAACCAGTGGGAGGCTGGGGGTGCTGGACGCTGCCGAGTGCCTCCCGACCTTCGGGAGCGACCGCGTGCTGGCGGTAATCGCGGGTGGCCGTGGGGCGATGTTTAAATCCAAGGAAGAGACGGAGGACAATCCCCTCGAGGCCGAGCGCGACCTACGCCGTGTCAAGCTCAGCGGTAAGGACGTTCTGGTGGGAATCTCTGCCGGCGGGGACACGCCCTACGTGCTCGGCGGGATGCGCTATGCACGGCGACGCGGCGCGAAGACAGTGGGCTTGACAGCCAATCCTGCGGCCCCCATGAAGCCACTTGCGGACGTCTTCATCGCTCCTGTTGTCGGACCGGAGGTTGTTGCCGGCTCCAGCAGAATGAAGGCTGGGACGGCCCAAAAACTCGTGCTCAATATGCTTTCCACAGCCACCATGGTGCGCTTGGGGCGAGTGCTCTCCCATTGGATGATCAATCTTCAGTCAACCAATCGAAAGTTGCGCGAGCGCGGCCAACAAATCCTGGTCAGCGCCACGGGCGCAAGCCCTACCCGCGCCGCCCAAACGTTGAAGGCAGCCGGGGGAAATTTGCCGGTAGCACTCCTGATGCTCCACAAGGGAATCAAACGAGACGAAGCCCTAAAGCTTCTCACGAGAGGAAAGAACATCGCTGCAGCTCTGCGCGCGACCATGGGCGAGCATCTCTGAAAGAGATTGAACGATTGACTCATTGAATCACTGATCCATTCGTACATTTTCATGGGCGGGACGCCCGTGCTACGGCGCTCCTCCCACGCGTTGAAAAATCACCGGAACTTTCGGACCACTCGCTGCGTTCCTAGGCTTAGAGTGAGGAGGTAGGTCCCGATGATTAGGAAAACTCTTGGTCTGTTGGTTTTCATCTTCGCCTTTGCGGCGCTGGCGATGCCGGCTGACCGCTGGATCCATGTCCGGGTGACAGAGTCAGGTCCGGACGGAGATAGGGTACGCATCAACATTCCGCTGAGCCTGGCGGAAGCCGTTCTTCCCACGATCAAAGCTGAGAAGTTCTGCAATGGCAAAGTCAAGGTGGCGGGCCACGCCCTGGACCAGGTGGATTTGCGCGCCATGCTGGAAGCGGTCCGCAAGGCGCAGGATAACCAGTACATCACCGTCCAGTCGAAGCACGAGAATGTGGAGGTGGCAAAAACCGGGGAATTTCTGCTCATCAAGGTCCATGAGGGCCAAGAGGGAGCCGGGAAGGCCGCCGGGGCGCAGAAGGCGGGGAGTACAGTAGACATCAAGATTCCATTCAAAGTTGCCCATGCGCTGCTCTCCGGCAGCAGCGACGAGCTCGATGTGCTGGCGGCAATCCGAGCCCTCGGCGAGTACCCGAACCTCGAGCTGGTCACCGTGAATGACGAAAACGATAACGTCCGCATTTGGGTTGACTCGAGGAATATTGCGGACTGAGGGGCATGCAAGGGGGATGTCATTCCGAGCGTAGCGAGGAATCTCGCTCTGATCGGTGGAGGAAGGACCCAGAACGAGATTCCTCGCTACGCTCGGAATGACACTCCTCTTAGAGGTTGCCGAATATCCAAACTCCAGGGGCACCCTATGGCGTGCACGTTTGCTAACCAGAAAGGCGGTGAGTATGACTACGGGCATGACTCTTCTCGGAGGGGCTCTCGGGATGCTCGTTGTGGGCGGGGCGTTTGTCTATAACCAGGGGGCCGTAAGGGTGGATGTGCGGGAAAACGCTCGCAACGGCGAGCACATCTACTTGGTAGTCCCGGCGGTCGTGCTACCTGTGGCTGCCCGGCTGGTCCCCAGGGACAAACTCAAGGACGTTCCACGCGAGATTGGGCCATGGCTTCCAACTATCAAGGTGGCGAGCGAAGAGCTGGCTCGCTGCCCCGACGGCCCGCTGGTCGAGGTGGATAGCAATCGCGAGCACGTGAGAATTCACAAGCAGGGCAGGTCTCTCTTCATCGACGCGGACTCGGAAGAGGAAACGGTTCACGTGTCTTTCCCACTCCAAGCTGCGGCTGACACCGTGAGCCAATTGACAAGGCAGTGACCTTCGGCTACGCACGCTCAGAATGACACAGTGGGGTGATCCCCGAACAGTCGAGAAACCGCCGGGATTCTTCGGCCCCAAAGAACGGGGCCTCAGAATGACATTGGAGGGGTGATTTCCAAACTTTTCTTGCTGAGTGCTGAAAGCCGACGGCTGAAAGCTGACAGGCGCGAGGGCCTTGCCTTCACGGTCCAACAACAGGATTGGTCAGGGTGCCGATGCGCTCCACCGTCACGCTGACCGTGTCACCCGGTTTGAGGTAGACCGGCGGCTTGCGGTGATGACCCACACCCCCCGGCGTGCCCGTCGAAAGAAGGTCGCCGGCTTCCCAGGTCAGTGATTGGGAGAGGTAGCTCACCAGAAATGGGATCTTGAAGATCAGGTCGGAGGTATTCGACTCTTGCATCGTCCGCCCGTTGAGCTCGAGTGAGATTCGCAGAGAGTGCGGGTCGGGAATCTCGTCGGCGGTGACGATGCAGGGGCCGGTAGGCCCGAAGGTATCGCAGCTCTTCCCCCGGAACCACTGCCCGTCGCCGTTTTGCATGTCGCGCGCACTCACATCGTTAAGAATGGTGAAGCCGGCGACGTGCTGGAAGACTTTCTCCTCCGGGATGCCTTTCCCACGCTTTCCAATGACGACGGCGCACTCCGCCTCATAGTCTACCTGTGCTGAGTTGGGAGGGAGAACAATGGAATCGCCGGGGCCGCAGATCGTGTTGCCGGACTTCAAGAAGAATACTGGCCGCGGGGGCGATTTGATGCCCTGTTCGACTCGGTGGGATTCATAGTTGAGTCCCACGCAAACAATCTTCCCAGGCCGCGGAAGGGGAGCGCGCAGCCGCACTCTCTCGAGCGGCATGCACACTCCTTGAGGAAGGCGCAAAGGTTCTCGAGAGGCAGTCACGGTTTCGAGAATCTCCCCCAGCGCCCGGCGCCATGCTTCCCCTCGCTCGAGCAGATCAATCATGTGGCGAGGGCTCGCTCCTCCAGCCACTACCGTGTTGACAGCCTTTTGCAACTCAGGCCGCGCCTCTGCGCCAAGCGTGCCGCTGCGAAGCGAGCCGATGGCGAGTCCAATATCGACCACGAAAATGCCCTTCAAAGCGCCCACGCGGTCTTCATCGCCGCTCTCAAACGTCACCAGTTTCATCTCAGAACAACTCTCCTTTTTTATCGGGAAGTGTCGCCGGTCTGGCCGCAGGGACTCCCTTGGCAGGGAGTCAATCGCCGCGCACTGTCCCACTCAGTGCAATCACCTTCGAGCGGAAGGCGAGTAGTTTACTGCAACTTGTCAGTATCTTCCATCGTCGCGTTAGGCGGGCGCATGATTCTTTGAGAGCATGATGCCAAGTTTCGAGAAAGCTGTTGCGCGTGTCCTGGATTAGGCGCAGAATAGAGAGTGCCTTCATGAACGACGGAAGCGGCCCAGTTTGCCGAGGGCGCCAATTGAGCAGGCTGCAAGTTTGGGCTGGCGTGCCGAAAGCCGAAAGACTGTGGGGGTCGGGTTTCGGATCGAACAATTTGAGTCAAGACGTTAAGGAACGCTAAAGCAACCCAAGGCTTATCCTTCCTGATTTGGAGGAAAATTTTTGGAGCCAGCGTCTCATTTCTTCCCAGTGTTTTCTCTCCCCGAAGACAAGTTTCATGACCACTGCGGCGTTTTCGCGGTGTATGGTCACCCGGAGGCAGCCAAATTGGCGTACCTGGGCCTTTATGCCCTCCAACACCGGGGGCAGGAAAGCGCCGGCATCGCTGTTTCCAACGGCGAGACCCTGACCTGCAAGAAGGGCATGGGCCACGTGGACGAGATCTTTCCCTCCGAGGTCATCAAAGGCTTGCCGGGGCATCTCGCCATCGGGCACACGCGCTACTCCACGGCCGGAGACACGGACCTGAAGAACGCCCAGCCCCTGAAGGTGAGTTGTCATAAGGGCCAAGTCGCTTTGGCGCACAACGGGAATTTGGTAAACGCCACCTCCATCCGGCGGGACCTGGAAAGCAGGGGTGACATCTTCCAAACCACCAGCGATACGGAAGTGATCCTGCATTTCTTTGCCCGCTCGCGCCAGACCGGCATTCCTGAGGCCGTGGCGGAAGCGCTTGACAAGGTGGTCGGCGCCTACTCACTGGTCATGCTCTTCAAGGACAGCGTTTACGGCATCCGCGATCCGCGCGGGTTCCGTCCCCTGAGCCTGGGGCAACTCGACGGTGCTTACGTCCTGGCCTCGGAAAGTTGCGCCTTTGACCTGATCAATGCCAGGTTCATTCGCGACGTTGAGCCGGGCGAGATGGTCATCCTGGACCGCCGTGGCGTCACCTCGCTGCATTTTGCTCCCCCTGCGACGCCCGCGCATTGCATCTTTGAGCATGTCTATTTTTCCCGTCCCGATAGCGTGGTGTTTGGACGTTCGGTGCAGGCCAGCCGCGAAATGCTGGGACGCTTTCTGGCCCGCGAGCACCCGGTGGAGGCCGACCTTGTGGTTCCGGTTCCAGATTCCGGCGTTCCGGCGGCAACAGGCTTTGCTGAGGAATCAGGGATCCCGCTGAAGATTGCCTTGATCCGCAACCATTATGTTGGCCGCACCTTTATTGAACCCAGCCAAGCTATCCGGGATTTCGGCGTCAAGCTGAAGCTTAATCCCGTGCGCAGCCTGCTGGAAGGGAAACGAGTCGTTCTGGTGGACGACTCGATTGTCCGGGGCACCACCAGCGCGATGATCGTGCGCATTGTGAGAGAAGCCGGGGCAAGAGAAATCCACATGCGAATCAGTTGTCCGCCTACGGCCTCGCCTTGCTTTTACGGGATCGACACGCCAACCAAAAAGGAATTGATCGCATCCACACACAATGTCGAGGAAATACGACAATTCCTGGGGGCTGACTCCCTGGGCTACCTCTCGCTCGAGGGTCTGCGCCGGGCTGTGGGCGATACGCACGGGCGATACTGCCTTGCCTGTTACACTGCAAATTATCCCACCGCCATTCAAGAGCCCCTCATTGCGATTCGCAACCGGGACTGAGAGTTATGGAACCGCTCGAGAACGAAACACAAGCAAGCCCTATTTCAGAACCGCCTGAGCCGGCAAGCGAAGGTCCGGGCGCGAAGTCTGAGCACCGGGAAAGCGTCTGGGAGACTGTCCGTTCCTTGCTGATCGTCCTGGTGGGCGTCTTCTGCATTCGGACCTTCATTGCGGAAGCCACCGTGATTCCCACCGGCTCCATGGAACAGACGATCCTCATTGGCGATCATGTGTTTCTGAATAAGCTGCTTTACGGGCCGCGGCTTCCTTACACTTCCCTTCGCATTCCTCCGCTCCGGACTGTGCACCAGCAGGATATTATTGCCTTTCGGTATCCCCGAAATCCGTCCGTAATGTTTGTGAAACGCGTCATCGCCGTGGGCGGCGACGTGCTCAGGGTCGAAGACAGGAAGGTCTTCGTCAACGGTAAGCCGCTCAACGAGCCTTACGCGCAATTCCAGTACTCATCCACCTTGCCGTTGCGGGACAACTTTCCTCCTCCCATTAATGCTCTGGACACCTTGCCCGCCGCCTGGGGGCTGGACCCGGCGTGGTCGCGGGAAATGCCCAATTTCATTCGGGAAGATGGTTTGCACGTGCCGCAGGGATATCTTTTCTGCATGGGCGACAACCGGGACAACTCGCTGGATAGCAGGTTCTGGGGATTTGTTCCGGAAGAAAACGTGGTGGGCGAGCCGCTCTTCGTTTATTGGTCATACGATGCCCCCAGCCGGGACTGGACGAGTGAGGAACTGGCGTCGCGACTGAGGTTTGACGCATCCATCGTTTGGAACTTCTTCACCAAAACTCGCTGGTCAAGGACAGGGAAGACTTTCTAAAACCTATGCGCTATCGTGACGCTGGTGTTGACATTGACGCTGCAACCGAAGCCAAAGCAGCCATCAAGCAATTAGCGCGCAAGACCTTCAATGCGCGCGTGCTGAAAGATGTTGGGGCCTTTGGGGGATTCTTTTCAATCAAGGGCCTTCCCCGCGACGCCGTCCTTATTTCCAGCATCGACGGCGTGGGAACCAAGCTGAAAATTGCCTTCGCCTTGAATCGCCACTCCACTGTCGGAGTTGATCTGGTCAACCATTGCGTCAACGACATCGCGGTCCATGGCGCGGCGCCCTTGTTTTTGCTCGACTACCTGGCCACGGGGAAAATGCATCCGAAAGTCGTCACGGAAGTCGTGCGCGGGTTGGCCCTGGCGTGCCGCTCCGTGGGCTGCGCTCTGATCGGCGGCGAAACGGCGGAGATGCCTGGTTTCTATCCGCCCAATGAATATGATCTGGCAGGCTGCATCGTGGGCTGGGTGCGGCGGCGTGAGATTATCGATGGCAGCCGAGTCTGCCCGGGAGACGCCATCGTGGGGCTTCCTTCGGTGGGACTACACACGAATGGATACTCCCTTGCCCGAAAGGTCCTGCTCGAACAGGAAGCAATCAAGCTCACCGAGCAGGTACCGGAACTTGGCCGGACCTTGGGCGATGAGCTGCTCGCGCCACACCGGTGCTACTGGAAAGTTATCAAGCCCCTGCTCGCTGAGCATTTGCTCCATGGATTGGTCCACGTCACCGGTGGCGGCATCACCGACAACACGCCGCGCATACTTCCCACAGGAACGCAGGCAGTGGTTCGCTTGGGAGCCTGGCCGGTGCTCCCGGTTTTCGAATTGATTGCCCGGCTCGGGCGCGTCCCGGAGTCCGATATGCTTCGCACCTTCAATATGGGGATCGGCATGATGCTGATCGTGGCGAAGCGAAAGCTCGCTCGCGTTACCACTCTTCTCGCTCAACAGCGCGAAAAGTTCTGGATCATCGGCGAAATCCAGCGCGGCAAGCCGGGCGTGAAGTACGTCTGACACCGCGGCCCTTGGCCGCAACCAAAAGCGGATTCTTCGCTTCGCTCAGAATGACATGTCATCCTGAAGATAATATGTCATCCTGAGCGAAGCGAAGGATCTCCGCAGTTCCAATGCAATCCCTTTTTCCCGCGAAGGAAAACTCTCATGAAAAATCTTGGCATCCTGCTCTCCGGACGCGGCTCGAACTTTGAGGCCATCGCCCGCAACGTTGAGGCGGGGAAGATCCCCGCCCAAATCGCCGTCGTGATCAGCAACAAGGAAGAAGCTGCCGGCCTTGCCACCGCCAGAACGATGGGCCTCGAAACCCGCTTCATTCCGTCGACAGGGAAAGAACGCGAAGCCTTCGACCGTGAAGTCGTTTCGGTTCTGAAGGACTTTCAGGTGGATGTGGTGTGCCTGGCAGGTTTCATGCGCATTCTCAGCCCTTATTTCGTTCGCGCGTTTCCGCGCCGCATCCTAAATATTCATCCGGCCTTGCTGCCTGCCTTTCCGGGAACCGACGCGCAGAAACAGGCGCTGGATTACGGCGTCAAATTCACCGGCTGTACGGTTCACCTCGTGGATGAAGGCGTGGACTCCGGCCCCATCGTCTGCCAGGCCGTTGTCCCGGTTTTGGATGAAGACACGCCTGAATCTCTCGCCGCGCGAATCTTGAAAGAGGAGCACCGCATCTATTCTGAAGCTGTCTGCCTGCTCGTTGAAGACAAGGTCCGGGTCCAAGGGCGGCGACTCTTGAGGAAGGATTGATTCGGTCGCTCTCCGCGAAAACTACTGGCGGTTGCACAACATAGTAAGACTTCGGGTGTAGAGGCGGCGCCTGCCGCGGTCCCGCAAGGCGGGATGGGGCTTGCCAGCAAAGAGGAAGGCCGCCGGGACGGCGGCGCTACAAATCACCACGTGCGCTTGCTGCTGGAGGGTCGCCGCGGTGACCCAAACCCCGGAATGTCTGCGCCACCCCCAGCGTGGGTCTCTAAAAGAAGATCTCCGGCGAGGCGTGGAAGCGCTCGCTCAGGCGCCTGATGTGGTCCTTGTTCAAATCGCGCTTGCCGTTCAATACTTCCGACACAATGCTAGGCGTTCCGAAGACGTCCACGAGGTCCTTCTGCTTCAGGCCGTGCTGGTCCATCAGAAAGCGCACTGCGTCCAGCGGCTTTGCGCGCGGTAGTTGATATTGCCTTTCCTCGAAATCTTCAATCAACAACGTCAGAAGTTCTGCGAGTTCCTTCTCGGCTGGCGTCAGTGTTTTGCTGCGCCGGTCGAGGTCGTAGAGAATCTCCGTGTAGGCCTCATTTTCCTTCTCGGTGCGAATGACCTTTGGAGGGATTTTCTTGAGGAGCGCACCGTACTCCGGGCTGACCGTGAGAGTGCTCATCTTCTCCAACCTCCCTTGCTGTACTCAGCATGAGTCAGCACATGGCGTAGGAAGATTCTTCCTGTTTGATAGTTGATCTCGGTAATCAGCCGATATGCATTGCCCTTGATGTTGAAAACAGTGAATTCCTCCACTGCGTCCGCCGTGGGGAAAACTTGCCTCACATCCATCAGGTTCTTCCACTCGGCTCTCTTCGCCACCCGATACCACACATCCAGAGGTTCACCGAGATCGCCGTGTTTGTCCGCCGCTTCGAGCAGTTTCCTGCGCGTGATGATGTGCAATCTCGGCCTCCCTCTGATTACATTCGCAAAGTGCGAATTCGTCAAGAGGAATTTCGCAGCTCGCGAACTGCCTTGACTTCAATCCGCTCGGGCCTGCGCAAGGGCAGTATTAGGCGAAATCGGGATTTGATCGCGCCGAATCCCGTTGACTCTGCGCCGGGCTGGGTGCAAAATTTCATTTTGGGGTTAGCAGGGGCGAAGCAGCCAAGCATTTGGCATGGTTGCCACTCCCAGGGCGTATTTGTCGCATTGAACCATGAAGAACAGGAAGCTAAAGTTTGGGATAGGTGTCGGCATTATTCTCGCCGTAGTGGGCTGGGAAGCTGTTTCGGGCTTCCAGCAGAGCAAGACCTATTACGTCACTGTAAACGAACTCACGCAAGGACAGACCGCGCGGCATCGCGTTCGCGTGGGAGGCACTGTGGAGCCCGGCTCGGTTGAACGCCGGGCGGGGAAGCTCACCTTCCGCCTCGCTCAGGACGCCAATTCTCTCCCGGTGACTTACGTGGGGACCGACACCTTGCCGGACACCTTCAAAGACGGTGCGCAGGCCATCATCGATGGCGACTACCTTTCAAGCGGCGAGTTTCAAGCCGAGAAAATCCAGGCGAAATGCGCCTCGAAGTATCAGGCGGCTCCGGCATCCCCAGCAGGCGGACCCAAGAATCCCAAGGTTGCGGGTTTGGACCCGCCAAAGTAAGCCCAGAGCATCATTGCCGGCGGCGGATCTCTGCCTCCGGTGAGTGTCCCAGAGAGAGCTTATGAACCTACTCGGAAGCGTTGGCCTCGTTGCCGCGCTGGCTTTCGCCGCCTATGCGGTGGTCGCCGGAGTTGTGGGTGGGAAGCTGCGGAGTTTGCGGGTGGCGAGGAGCGCCGAGCGGGCCACGCTGGCATTCTTCGTCATGGCCACGGTGGCGGTGTTCGCGCTCGAGTACCTGATCTTCACCGACGACTTTCACAATGCCTATGTTGCCGAGCATTCCAACCGCGACTTGCTCACTTTTTACAAAGTGGCGGCGCTCTGGGCGGGCCAGGAAGGCTCGCTGCTCTTCTGGACATGGCTGCTCTCGATTTACAGCGCCCTGGCGGTGTTGCTGAACCGGAAGAAAAATCGCCAGCTCATGCCTTATGTGGTTGCGGTGCTGATGGGCACGGGCGTCTTCTTTTCTTCGTTGGTGCTTTTTGTTGCCAACCCATTTCAAGACTATCGCTCGCCTCGCCCGCTGGGGTGCAACCCTTCACCCCGCCGGATGGCAACGGGCTGAATCCTCTTTTGCAATACCACGCGATGGTGATTCACCCTCCCATGCTTTACCTGGGGTATGTGGGCATGGTGGTCCCCTTCGCATTCGCGATGGCGGCTCTCATCACGCGGCAATTGGGTGACAACTGGATTCGCACCACGCGCCGCTGGACGATGGTTCCCTGGATGCTCCTCGGCCTGGGCATTCTTCTGGGCGGCAACTGGGCTTACGCGGTGCTGGGCTGGGGTGGCTACTGGGGCTGGGACCCGGTGGAGAACGCTTCGCTCCTGCCGTGGCTTTCGGGGACCGCGTTCCTGCATTCCGTGATGATCCAGGAGAAGCGCGGGATGCTGAAGGTGTGGAATGTTGTGCTGGTCATCACAACTTTCTTCCTCAGCATCTTCGGGACGTTCCTCACCCGCAGTGGCATTGTTTCCTCCGTGCACGCCTTCGCACAATCGAACATCGGCCCCTTTTTCTCGGTCTTCCTCTGCATCATTGTTTTCTTCTCGCTCACGCTGCTCTTCCTGCGCCTGGATCATCTCAAGAGTGAGAACAAGCTCGATTCCCTCGTTTCCCGAGAGAGCGGCTTCCTCTTCAATAACTGGATTCTGTTGGCGCTGGTCTTTGCGGTCCTCTGGGGAACATTGTTCCCGCTGATTTCCAAAGCGGTGCAAAATGTGCGCGTCACCGTGGGCGCGCCATTCTTCAACAAGACGGCCATACCCATGGGCCTGCTGCTCCTCTTTCTGACCGGCGCTGGTCCGCTGCTGGCCTGGCGGAAGACTTCCTTCGAGAGTCTCAAGCGGAATTTCCTCGCCCCGCTGATTATTGCCGGGGTATCAGGTGCTATTCTGCTCATCGCGGGTGTGCGGCATTTCTATGCATGGATGACCCTGGTTCTCACCATCTTTGCGGGCGTCTGCATCCTGGGAGAGTTCTGGAAGGGCGCCCGGACACGCATGAAAACTGCCGGCGAGAATTTTGCCCAGGCTCTCTATAACCTCACCATGCGGAACACGCGCCGGTATGGCGGGTACGTAGTGCACCTGGGCATTGTGCTCCTCTTTATCGGGTTTGCGGGCTTGGCCTTCAAGACGGAGGCCAAAGGCTTGATGGAAGAGGGCGACCTCCTGCGGGTGAAAAGTTATCTGCTGCGTTGCAACGGCCTCGCGAGCGGTGACACTCCAAATTACGAATACACCCGGGCGCTTATTACCGTCACCAAGGACGGCCACGCATTCACCTCGGTGCATCCCGAGAAACGCTTTTACAAGGCCAGCCAGCAGCCCACAAGCTACGTATCCATTCACCCCACGCTCGCCGAAGACCTCTATGTAGTCCTTTCAGGGCTCGACCAGGATACGGGCAAGGCGGTGATCGAAGTTTTCATCAACCCGCTGGTGGTGTGGGTGTGGATCGGCGGTGTGGTGGTGTTCCTGGGGACGCTCCTGGCGCTCGTGCCCAGCCGGGTAGAGCGCGAGATGGCGGAAATCCGACGGGCCCAGGAAGTAGCAGTGCAGGCAAACGATGCCATCTAAATGGGCTTTAATCATTCTCGGTCTTGGCCTGTTCGTAGTTTCCATGACGCGCGCGGACGGCTCCAGGAAACCGACGCTGGAATCGATTGGCGACCAGGTGATGCGCCTGTGTGGC
>JBAVYG010000817.1:0-2027 GCA_049698675.1 Terriglobia bacterium | reverse complement strand
AAGGAAAGGGTGAATCAGTACCCATTCGAGTCGGCGATGTCCTCGGTCGCGTGGTAAGGATCATCACCAGCACATTCGACCGGCGCATTCAGGTACAAACTCGCAACGAGTCCGGACCGTTATGGGCGGATGCGAACCCGGGCCAGCTCGAACAAGCAATTCTAAACCTGTGCATTAACGCGCGAGATGCCATGCCCGAAGGGGGAGTTCTGGCGCTTGAAAGTTCACGGGTCACACTCGGTGAAGGCGATATGTCTCGGCCCAGCCATTGTCTCCCCGGCAATTATGCGCGCATAACAGTTCGGGATACGGGCGTGGGTATTGCCCAGGATGTGTTGGGCAGGATCTTCGATCCTTTCTTCACCACCAAGGAACCAGGGAGAGGCTCAGGGCTTGGGCTCGCCATGGTTTACGGAATGGCGAGCGGGGCCGGCGGGTTTGTGCAGGTGGAAAGTGAAGTCGGGCTTGGGTCTGCCTTTTCAATCTATTTGCCGCTGAAGGGCCCGGCCGTGGAGCGGACGGTTGCAGCTAGAAGCTCCGTGCTCGAAGCCGGGACCGGGACAGTTCTTGTAGTGGACGACGAGCCCTTGGTGCTGGCCTTTATTGAGGAGGCGTTGAAGAAGCTCGGCTATAAGGTGCTTACGGTTGTGGATGGCCAGCAGGCCTGCGAGGTTTATTCCTCCCACTCCAACCAGATCGATATGGTGTTGCTCGATATGGTGATGCCGGGCACTACAGGTCTGGAGATTTGCCGCCGGCTGCGGGGGATCAATCCCAAGGTGAAGGTGATTCTTTCCTCAGGCTACAGCACAGGTGATGTTGCACGTGAAGCGCGATTGGCAGGGGCCATGGGCTTCATCGGCAAGCCGTACTCGCTCGAGGAACTCTCCAGTGCGTTGCATCGGCCTGAATCGTTGAGCGCGAGGTCAAGTGCTGAAGATCCAGATCTTGGACCGTCCAGACCCCGCGCCTGGGGTTGATAGCCTGGTGCGGGAGTAGCGACATGCGGGTTCTGATTGCCGATGATGAGGCTACGTCGCGACACCTGATCCAGGCGACCCTGGAGGGTTGGGGATTTGAGGTTCTGGTCGCTGTGGATGGGTGGGAGGCCTTGCGCGTCTTGCAAGCGTCGAAGGGGCCCGAGATCGCCATGCTGGATTGGATGATGCCGGAAATCGACGGCTTGGACGTCTGCCGTCGGATGCGCGCCACGATGCCGAATGCGGGGACCTATATCATCCTTGTTACGGCTCGGGGGGGACTTGAAAACGTTGTCCGGGGGCTCGAGGCCGGGGCTGACGACTACATTACCAAACCGTTTGATCCCCGTGAACTGCGCGCGCGTTTGCATGTGGGCGTGCGCATCGTCCAGTTACAGAAAGCCCTCATGGAACGCTTTCAAGAGCTTGAAGACGCTTTGAAGCGCGTGAAGCAGCTTCAAGGACTCCTCCCCATCTGCTCCTACTGCAAGAAGATTCGTAACGACCGGAACTACTGGGAACAGGTTGACGCCTACATTACGAGCCACTCGGAAGCCCAATTCAGCCATGGAGTGTGTCCTGACTGCTACGAGATACATCTAAAACCCCAGTTGGCGAGGCTGCCTAAAGGCGAGGGAAGGGAATGATGAAGCCCACGGGGTCACTCATGGTGCTGGCAGGGGCGCTCCATGCTGGCCGGACACTCCGGGCACAGGCCCTGTGTTTGGCTCCCCTCAGCGGTTTGTGGGCGCTTTGCACACACGGGCGTCTCCGGCACAAAAGCGCGTTGGCCGTATTGTCCCTGAACCAAGATCTCTGGGTGATGGTCGTCATGGGTGCGATTCTGCTGGGGGGAATCGTATGGGTAGCGATTCTCAGGAATCGGCTGCGACTTCATACAGGAAGCATGCGCGAATTCCTGCGGCGTGAAGCCGCGCTGAGGAAACAGTATTTCGATCTCTTTGAGAATTCCACGGACGCCATTTTTACGCTCGACCTGGACACCAGAATCACCTCGTGCAACCGGGCGACCGAACTCCTCACCGG
>JBAVYG010000816.1:0-2049 GCA_049698675.1 Terriglobia bacterium | reverse complement strand
TTCAATTCCTTAGCTCTTGCGTCCCATGGCAATATCGTAGCAGTCCAGCACCGCAAGAACGTTGAGCATGCCCGCGGCCACGAGAAAAGCGGTCCCGAAGTCGGAGCTGACGAAGAACGTATCACCGCCCGAATAACCGAAAAACCTGGCGCCGGGCATCGCCAAGCCTACGCACAATTCGCCGTAATAACCCAGGGCTTGAAGGTAAGACCCGGAACTGGTCGAGAAGAATTGCCCCTGCATCGCAAGGCCCAGAACGAACATTACGCCGATCGAGGCGAAGAGGATCAGCGCCCGCCATTTCCTTCCCAGCATCAGGTGACCCAACCCCGGGACGAGCCATGCCGCGACGCACAGCCGCACCAACGTGAGGATCGGTGGGTGGCTGGCGGAAGCCTTGGGCTTGGCATTAGCAGTGCCTTCCTGGACGACTTTTCCCGCCATAAGTCTATGTCACACGCCGCACCAGCAACTCCAAAGCCTGGGAGCGCAATTCCCTTCCTAGCGAAATTAACACACCTCAGTATGTTGCGGCAAGGATGGGCACAATGGCCGGTTGAATTTCACCTGTCACCCGTGCACTCGATTCCTCGACGAACACATTGACCTCGCTGCGCACACCGAACTCCGGGAGGTAAATTCCCGGCTCGATGGAGAAGCAGATCCGGGGAATGATCTGGCGCGTGTCGCGCGTCTCGAAGTTATCGATGTTGGCCCCGTTACCGTGCACATCTTCACCGATGGAGTGCCCGGTCCGATGAACGAAGTATTGCCCGTATCCCCGGCGGTTGATAATCCCCCGGGCCACGTCATCCACTTCATGCCCGTGAATCGTCCGCCCACTCCTCATTGCGGCCTGAACAAAGTCCACTGCGGCATCCCGAGCTTCCCGCACAATCTCGAAGACCTCCGCGTAACGGCGCGGAACCTCCACACCCACGAAGCCTGTCCATGTGATGTCGAAATAAACCGCGCCAGGCTTGTTCATTTTTCCCCAGACATCCAGCAGAACGAAATCATTGACACCAATGGGCAACGAACGATCGCGCATCGGCATGTAATGGGGATTGGCAGTGTTTCTGTTGACTGCCGCAACAGGCCCCTCATCCGCCACCACGCCACCGCCCTCAAAGACACGTAGCATTGCCTGCTGGACATCGTACTCCGTGATTCCCTTTCCAGAGCACACGGCATCCCGGATGGCGGCGAAACCCGCGCGGACGGCGGCGTGCACCACCTTGCCCGCCGCCAGGTGCAACGCCAGCGCATCCTCCGACCACCGCGCCTCAAACAATTGGACCAAGTCAGCCGATGAAACCACCTCCACGCCCAGACTCCTCACCAGCTCAATCGTCCCGGCGTCCACCAGACCCACATAAGGGATGTCGTTCAGGGCCGAATACTGCATCGCGATGCGGCTCTTGCCTTCCAGAATCTTCTTCAGACCCTCGCGTTGTTCCTTCCAGGAGGAGTACTCGAGCGCGCGCCCAGGCAAACCTGCCAGGTTCTGTCTCTCCACGCGATGAATGAGCTTGCTCGGCTCTCCCTCGGCTGGAATCAGGTAATACCACCGCCGCGTACACATGGGTGGATTGATCTTCAGTATTCGATAGGCAATGGGGTCACGACGATGGTGGTCGTAAAACAACCAGCCGTCGAGCCCCTTTTCCCGAAGCGTCGATTGAATCTGGTCGAGTTCCATTTTCCCTCACATGAGTTGTCAGTGGTCCGTTGTCCGTGGTCAGTCGTCCGTGGTCCGTAGTCCGGAGTTCGTAGCTTAAACCTCACCGCAATCCACTGTCATTCCGAGCGCAGCGAGGAATCTCGCTCTGATCCTTTCTTCCACCGAGCCCTTTGCCGCCTCAACTCACTTCAGCGCAGAGCGAGATTCCTCGCTGCGCTCGGAATGACAGTCGCAGGCAGGTGCTCAGAGCTGATAGCTGACAGCCTCTTCACGCTCGCCGCTTGTCACTCGTCACTTGTCACTGCTCTTTGAAGAACGGGCGCCATTGTTCCGCGCGCGGCGGGGCGGTGAGCAGGCTCACGCCG
>JBAVYG010000815.1:0-5669 GCA_049698675.1 Terriglobia bacterium | reverse complement strand
CCAAAAGTCCGACAGCCAGCATACGGCTTTCACGGCGCGCGACCGAGGGGAAGTTAGAAATAGCGGACAAAGGCCAGGGGATGCCCGCGAAGGCCCTCCACTCGGGCTATCAGAAAAGCGGACAGCTTGGAGTGGGCATCATGGGCATGAGCGAGCGAGCCGGACAACTCGGGGGTCGGCTGGAAATCGATTCAAGCCGCCGAGGCACGACCATCCGAGTGGTGATTCCGAATCCCGAGGTCGTTAAGTGAAAACGCTTCGTATCCTGGTGGCGGATGATCACGAGGTCGTGCGGAAGGGTATGCGAGCCCTTCTGGAAGTCCGTCCCGAATGGGAAGTTTGTGCGGAGGCGGCCAACGGCCGGGAGGCTCTTGAACTGGCAAAACAGACGAAGCCCGACGTTGTGGTGATGGATATCAGCATGCCGGAATTGAATGGCTTGGAAGCCACGCGGCAGATCCTGAAAGCCCTCCCCAGAACCGAGGTGCTTATCCTGACGCTTCATGAGTCCGAACAGTTAATACGCAGAGTGGTCGAATCAGGCGCTCGTGCCTACGTCCTGAAGTCCGACGCAGGACGAAACTTGGTGGAGGGCGTGGCGGCGCTTAGCCGGCACAAAGGTTTTTTCTCATCCAAGGTAGCGACGGTCGTAGTGGAGAGTTACCTGAATGGGGGTAAGACAACCGGCAGAAGGAACCGCTCTCGTGACCTTCTCACCCCTCGCGAGCGAGAAGTTGTCCAGCTTCTGGCAGAGGGGAAGAGTAACAAAGAGATCGCGGCCACCTTGGGGGTCAGCGTTCACACGGCAGAAACCCACCGAAGCAACATCATGCACAAGCTCGATACCCATTCCTTGAGCGGCCTGATTCGCTACGCTCTTCGCAACAAGATTGTGCGGTTCTAGGGCGTTCCGAATCCAACAATGGCAGATGCCAAACTGAAGCTGCTTCGAGTCAGAAACCCGGATTCCACCCCGCGGTGCCTGCAACGGGTGAGGAGCCCAAAAGTACCCCTCTCTCAGCTATCCAAAGATTGCACGCGTGCCTGCATCCATGTCGACGCCTTCGTAATTTCCGCCGACCCCACCCTGTAGTTACCCGTCATTAACCGGGATGAGCAATTTTGACCAGCCATGTGAGCAGTATAGGACTGACACGCGAATGACCCCAAGCTATAAAGGATGTGCCCGAGTTGACAGCCAGGCGCTGCTGAGAGGCGGATGTCAACAAGGAAGGAGCAACATGCTTTGGACAATTTTCGCGATTCTGGTAATCCTGTGGTTGCTGGGCTTTGGCTTTCACGTTGGCGGAGGCCTCATCCACATATTGCTCGTGGTTGCAGTGATTTGGTTGCTATGGAACCTGCTCAGCGGTCGCAGATCTGTCCCGTGAGGCGGCCGAACAGGCCAAATCTTAGCAGGCTGCGGAAAAACTCGTGGGCGCTGTCATTCTGAGGAGTCCGCCATTCTTATTGGCGGACGACGAAGAATCTGGCATGCGCGTGAAAATGCGCAGAGCGAGATTCTTCGCTCCGCTCAGAATGACAGCATGGAAGCGTTTTCCGCAACCTGCTAGAGGTGGGCAAGATTTGACCCTGCTGCTCCTCTTATTCAGGGCCCGCTGGCCGTCGCTGTAGTGTTGGTCAGGGTCATCCAAGGCCGAAGACCCGTCGAATGATCGCGGAGGGTGCGCCTATGCCGCAATACTCCTGGTTCAAGATTCGCGAAGCAGGACAGAGCTTTTTCTACGTGGCTGCGCGGCAACAAACCTCGTGGTTGCTTTTTCTCTATTTAGTCGCCGCAATGGCATCCGCATCAGCTCAGACCGGAAGCTCGATCCCAACTGCGGAAACCATCATCGCCAGCATGGCGCAGGCCCGGGCTGAGAACCGGGCCCGCCTTCGTCCTTACATCGTCACCCGCGAATACAAGCTGTATGGTAAAGAAAGGCAGGCAACCAAGTCGGAAGTGGTTGCCGATGTGACCTTCGTCCCCCCGGACTCCAAGGAGTACACCATTCAGCAGATTAACGGGAGCGGTCTGGGAAAAATGATTATTGGCCGCATGCTGGAAAAAGAAGCGGAAGTCACGAAGGATTACGGCGCCACCGACATCTCGCCGGACAATTATGATTTCCGCTTCATCCGCGAGGAAGAGGTAAGCGGCCAACGCTGTTACGTCCTCGAGTTGCTTCCCAGGCGCAAAGACAAGAATCTGCTGCGCGGGAACATCTGGGTCGATGCCAACACCTACTTGCTTCGTCGCACCGAGGGCCAGCCGGCCAAGGCTCCCTCTTGGTGGGTGCGAGACGTGCGCATCGCACTGCGCTACGACGATGTGGGCGGAATGTGGCTGCAGACGGCTTCGGAAGCCACCGCCCATGTCCGGATACTCGGCCCATGCACGATGGTTTCGCGCGACGTGAAATATAAGATCACCGAACTCGTTGCTGACGCGTCTTTGGCCCAAACAAACTTCTTGGAGCCGATACCTGGCCGATCTCTTCGGCAGCGCGTGATTCCAAGGCCACCGAAGTGATTCGTGCGTGAGGGAGACTCAACATGGAATTGGACAAGGCCCTTAAGTTTGCAGTGATTCTAGCCTGGGAAGACTTGATGAAAGTCACCAACCCATGTTCAGCACGGGTTGAATACCGATGTGAACCTGGAACTTCGTTGGATTACCTGAACGTCTGGTCGGTAGGAGCCGGCGGTAAACAGGATCTGGTGTGCGACTACTGGACGTGGACTTCTCCGGCTCACCCCAGTGGGATACGTTTCAGCAACAGATTCCATTCTGATCAGTTGGGTCAGACCCTTGACTTCATCCTGATGAACCAGGGTCAGTTCACACGTGGCACCGATGCTTGCCGTGATGGGCTGGCTCTGATCTACCCGCCCACCGGAGATGAACGTACAGAAGCCGCCACTTGGATGAGCGGGGTCCATGGCGCCCCTACTAACATCAGCCGCCCTGGGGATGAAAGGGTTGCAACTCCGTAGGGTGTCGTTAACGGAGGGCAGGCCGGGAAGCGAGTCACTGTACCGGCTCTAAAGGCCATAGGAGCTCTTCTTGAACTCTCCAACACTCCGGACCCCTGGCGTCGATCCTGAGCAACAGTGGCTGAAACAAATTGCGCTGTTCTTGGGCCTCATCCTGGGGACTATCGTTCTGGCGTTTTGTTTCTTTGCCAGTTCGTTGTGCATCACCATAGTCCTGTCGGCATTTCTTGCCATCGTGGCTGACCCACTGGTTGTGCGAGTGGCAAAGATCGGCCTGGGGCGGCTTCTGGCCTCAGGATTAATTGTATTGTGTTTCATGCTTCTCGCGGGGACCCTGACCTATGTCCTCTATAACAGGGCATCTGCTTTTGCAGACGAGTTTCCCAGCTACGCTTACCGAATTCAACGGGCCATGGCTCCCGTCGTCAGCAAATTCGAGCGTTTTGAGAAAAACGCCCAGTTCATAACTCCACTAGTGGCAGGCTCGAAGCACGTGCCCGAGGTGACGATTAAAGCAGTGCCGATGAACTGGCCGAGTTTTCTGGTTCGAGGCGTGGGATCGATATCCGGTGTCCTGATCATGGCCGCGGTGCTTCCCTTCCTGGTGTTTTTCATGTTGGCCGGAAAAGATCGGATGGCTGTTCGCCTCACCAACATGTTCCAAGACAAAATGGACGTCCCGAAGTTTGTCAGTAATCTTGGCAATATGATCCGCGGATTTGTGCTGGGGAACCTGATCGTCGGATCCATCATGGCCGCAGGTACGTCGGTGGTATTCTTGGTTCTCGGAATGAAGGGAGCCGTGACGCTGGGGATCGTGAGCGCGTTTCTGAATCTGATTCCCTTTCTCGGCCTCCTGCTGGCCGCCGCAGTTCCCTTGGCGGCGGCTCTCCTCCAGTTCAACACCCTCGGTCCCTTCATCATCATTGCGATCACGATCCTTCTTTTTCATTTGGTCGCCGCGGACTTCTTGATTCCCAAATTGGTCGGCTCTCGTCTTCTGCTCGGACCCGTGGCGGTGACCATCGGCATGCTGTTCTGGGGCTGGCTGTGGGGAATCATGGGATTACTGTTGGCCGTTCCGCTCACGGCCTTCGTCAAGCTGGTTGCCGATTCGCGCCCTTCGCTCATCCATCTCTCAAACCTCCTATCGGATGATCCTCGTCCCATTCCACGATTGGCACGCTTCGGTGAATACACGATACAGCGGGTGAGGCCTTATTTGAAGGGGAGGACCTCTCAAAAACTGAGCGGCGATCCACCGCCTTCGAGCTAGACAGTCGTGGACACCGACCCGCCTGAGATACGGGGAAGGCCGTGGGGACAGGGAAGAAACCGGCAAATGCACCTGTTTGGTCCACCGGGGCAGAGCACGGCATGTCCGGAAGGTGGTCTGGGTAATTGAGGGAGCAGAATCTTGTTTGGTCTTGATCGCCGCGTCGCGCGTTACACCTGGACAGTGCTTTTTATTCTCCTCCTGGTGGGACTGCTGTATCTCATTCGCGAGACTTTGTTTATCTTTTTTGTGGCACTGCTGTTCGCCTACCTGCTCTGGCCACTGGTGAAGCTTCTTGATCGGCGGCTACCGGGGCGGTCAAAGGTGCTGGCGCTCACCTTCGTCTACCTCGCGCTGATCGGATTTCTGATTGTCATTGGAATTGCGATCGGCTCTCGTGTAGTCCACCAGGCGAACGCACTGGCAGCGAGGCTTCCAGAGCTCCTTTCGAAATTAGAGCCTCCGATCGCGCCCGTCGTTTCACCCTCCGCTCAGACGCTGAAGAGCACTGTCATTTCGACTGTGCAAAAGCAACTGGCCAGTCATTCGCGAGATCTCCTGGCACTGCTGCCGAATGCCGCCTTGGGGGTCATCTCACGCGCCGGAAGCCTCATCTTTATCGTCCTGGTTCCGATTCTCAGTTTCTTCTTCTTGAAAGATGGGCCGAAGATGCGCAGTTCCGTGCTGGGCTTTCTTGCCGAAGGGTCCCGCCGCGACATGGTGGAGAGAATTGCCGCTGACTTGCACCTGCTGCTTGCACAATACATGCGGGCGTTGGTGCTGTTGGGAGTCGTGGCATCTTTGGCTTATGGACTCTTCTTCTCGATTATGGGCGTTCCGTATGGGATTCTGTTGGCGGCTGTCGCCTTTCCTCTGGAATTTGTTCCCATGGTGGGTCCTCTGGCTGGAGCCGTCATCGTCTTGCTCGTTGCTGGCTTGAGCGGCTCCCACCACCTGCTCGGGCTCTTCGCGTTCCTTGTCGCGTTCCGCTTCTTCCAGGATTATGTTGTGTCACCGCATTTGCTCAGCGCCGGCATGAAGCTACATCCTTTGCTGGTCATCTTCGGGGTCCTGGCGGGCGGCTCTATCGCAGGCATAGCCGGCAGCTTTCTTTCGGTTCCGGTTCTCGCTACTTTGCGCGTCGTTTACCGGCAGTTGTTAACCAAGGCCCCTCCCGCAGTGGTAGCGCCTGACGGTGCTGCCCCTCAGTGAGGAACCTGACTTCCGCTTAGCTTGCTCACCGGCCTTTTCCTCTCCAGGAATTCGCTCGATTGCCCGACTCGGTAGCGCCGACCCCGCAAGGCGGGGTCGGCACGTTTGCCGTTTTCCCGCGGTGCTGACCCCGCCTTGCGGGGTCAGCGCTACTCCGGCTATCGATGCACAGGATTTCCTT
>JBAVYG010000814.1:0-2752 GCA_049698675.1 Terriglobia bacterium | reverse complement strand
CACTCATGTCACCCCGCAGCACATTGAAGAACTGAGGCAATTCGTCGAGACTGCTGGCCCGCAGAAAGGCTCCCAGCCTTGTCTTTCGGGGGTCGTTACCAGTAGTCCATCGGGTATCGTCTTCCTCAGGGTTGCCCGCTCTCATGGTCCTGAACTTGTACAAACGAAACAACCGCCCATTCAAGCCCACGCGGTCCTGGGCGAAAAGAATAGGCCCTGGGGAGGTCAGGCGGATGGCCACCGCGATGAGCAACATCAAGGGGGCAGTAAGAATGACGACCACCGTTGAGAATGCCAGATCAAAGGACCTCTTAAGAATTGAGTAGGTTATCGATTCAGACGGGCTGGTTCTCAGATCCAAGAGGGTTACATCGCCGAAATGAAATGAGGTATTCTGGAATGAAATTCCAGACCCGAAATCCAGAATTGCCCTGACCGGAACACTCAAATACTCCAACCTGGAAACGATGTTGCGAATGTCCATAAGGAGCGAGGGAGGAACGGCAATCACGACATCGTCGACCTCCGATTGGACCCCCAAGTTATCCAACGCCTCAAATTCCAGCAGGGGGGTGCAGGCTGGGGATGAGGTCTGTCCAGGTAATCGAACGAATCCCACCACGCTGCAGGGGATCACCGTCGACTCGAGGAGGGAACGTATCGTTCGGCTCGCGTACTCGTCGGCTCCTATGACAAGGAGGCGGGAGCAGTTCTCGCCTCTGCGACGCAAACTCTCCAGGTGCGCCCGAAAAGCTGCCTGAGTGGCGAATACAAGGATGAAGAGCGCCGCTCCACTGAGAACCACGAAGAGCCGGGAAAAGCTGACAGTGCGGTAGAAAAACGTGGCGCCGGTTGCTACTAAGTAAGTGGCTGTGCTGGCCACGAGGGCGCGCCGGGTGGCATTTCGTGACGGGACGAGATAATCGACGCGCGAAAGGTCGTAATGCTCAACCACGATGGCCCATGCCAGCGTCGTTAACAACAACAATCCAAAATAGGCGGAATAGTCCACACCTCCACCTACAACGGGGATGGGACCAATATCAAAGCGGACATAGGCCGCGATCCCAAAGGCGGCAAGAGGCAGCAGGAGCACGGACAGCCGCAGCGCAAACTCGATGTGATTGAGACGTCTTCGGATCATTGCTTCAACAGAGCTAGCTTGAAGTGGGCGCAGGTCAAGGAAGCCTTCGACATGCAGCCTGGAAATACCTGCCGGCAAGGACCAAGCAAGCTTGCATCAGGCCCGATCCCTTCGCTTGCTCACACCCTTCGCGACGCAGACTTGAAGACTAAGATTCTCGATTATAAGCCAGTAATGAACTTTCTTGAAGGGCTATCAGCACCCGGTAGTGGGTCAGTTTAGTGTAGAGCTGGCTTCCCGAAACAGCCGAGACAGCTTACGCCGACACGTGGCGACGTAAACTCGCCGCTACAACGTTCTTCCGGATGATGGCCTTTCTGCTTGCTTGACACGAGGCGGAATAAGACGATTAAGGGTACAAACTCACCTAAGAGATGTGCGTACCTGGGAAAGTTCTTACCCCTATGGTGTAAGGTCAAACCAACATACGGAGCGGGAGTTCCTGGATTTCCTGGAACTTCAGCGTTCTTTCTGAAAGTTACCCCCGTACCCTTTGGGATGCTTTTGCTTCCATGCCCAGGCAGACCGTATTATGGTTTTGAGGTCAGAATGCCGAGCCTCCCATTTCAGTTCCCGGTGCAGCTTTCCCGCACTGGCAACAAGAACTGCCGGGTCCCCAGGGCGGCGTTCTCCAACACGGACATCGAGCTTGCGTCCGGCAATTCCCTCGACGGCTTTCACCACCGCCCGGATCGAATATCCCCTACCGTGGCCGACATTGTATATCCTCAAACCCAATTTTGGGAGGAAGCGCAGAGCCAGGATATGTGCCTGCGCAATATCCAGAACGTGCACGAAATCTCGGACGCACGTGCCGTCTGAGGTCGGATAATCATCTCCATAGATCTCAAAGGAGCTTTCGGGACTGGAGGCTGCGGCTAGTAAACGGGGCAGGAGATGGGTCTCCGGCCTGTGATCCTCGCCCAAATCGCCGGTTGCACCTGCAGCATTAAAATACCTCAGGGCTGCACAGTTGATTCCATAAGCGCCGTGGTACCAAGCCAGCGCCCGTTCAATCACCAGTTTAGTCTCACCGTACGGGTTAACTGGGCTAGTAGGATGATCCTCCCGGATGGGAACACTCTTAGGTTCGCCGTAGACCGCAGCACTGGAGGAAAAAATCAGCCTTTGTATCTTCAATTCAGCCAAGACCTCAAGGAGCGAGATCGTGCCGCTGACATTGTTGCGGTAAAACAGATGAGGATTACGAATTGATTCTTCGACCAAGGCGCTGGCCGCAAAGTGCATTACAGCTTCAATCTGGTGCTTCTTTAATACTCGCTTGAGTTTTTCTGTATCAGCGATGTCTCCCCTTACAAACTGAACTTGATCGACGACCGCTTGGCGGTGTCCCTTCGTGAGATTGTCGTAGGCAACAACGTGGTGCCTTTGCCTCACCAGTTCCGCCGCACAAACACTGCCCACATACCCAGCCGCACCTGTCACTAGAATGTTCATACTTCAGTATGCCCCCTCGCGCTTCAAGACTTTCCACACCCTCAAGCACAAAAGCTCACAATCGTACCACAAAGACCAGTTCTGGAGGTAACACACATCCATTTTCACCCGCGCCTCGTAAGACACTTCCTGCCGGCCGCTTACCTGCCC
>JBAVYG010000813.1:0-3752 GCA_049698675.1 Terriglobia bacterium | reverse complement strand
GCAGCAGCGTTTGCAGGCTGAGGCCGCCGGCATAGTCGAAAATATCGCCAAGGAAATGGGCGATCGTCTTTCACCGCTGGCTCAGGAGAGCCTCTCCAAGGCGGCCCTCGAGTTTCAAGCTCAGTGCCAACGCGCGGCAGAACAGGCCAAAGCTGAACTCGATGAATTGGTGAAGGGCGCGACAGCCGTGGTGGATGTGCGCATCCGGAAAGTTATGGAGGAGGTTTCACCCTCACTGAGCGCCCAAATCGAGCGATCGGCAGAGCAGGTTGCCCGCCAGCAGCTCGAAGAATTCAAGACGCAAATCGAGCGCGTCCGCAGGAGCAGCGAGGACTCCACCCAGCGCAACCTCGAAAGAATGCGACAGGAAACTCAGGCAGAGATTCTTAACGCCGGAATCCAGGCCAGGAAGATTTATAAGGAAGAATCCGGGACGGCGGCCAAGGTGATTTCCGTTTGTGTGGACTCTGCCGTGGATTCATTGAATCGCGCCGGCGACGAAGCCGTCTCGAAACTGCGGGCAGCCTACCAGACCCTTGAACTCAGTTTGAAGAAGGCGGCGGAAGAGTGCCTCCCACGGTTAGCCGACGAATCCGCATCAGTGCTTGAGAAGTTTCGCGCCGCAACCCAGGCGCTGGCAGCCCAATCGCAATCCGAAGTGGAATCCACTGCCCGCGAGTTTTCGGAAAGAGCCAGCGGGGACATATCGGAAAAGCTCGAAGGTGCCGTCGAAGGGGCGCTGGAATTAGTGGCCAGAGACTTTCACAAGCAAGCCGAAGATGCTCTGGAGCTGCTGAAAGAGGGACTCCGATCCGCTCAACAACAGTGCGTTGATGAGACACAGAGGCAGTTGGCGGCGGCCCGCGAATCGACTTTGACTTCACTGGAAAGTGAAGCCGGGGTGAGCTTAGCGTCCTTCCGTGAGCGACTGCACACAACGCTGCTGGAAATGCAGGCGCAGCAAACCAAGGAGATGGAAAAGGAAATCCAAACCAGCTTGCAGGGTCTCCTGGAATCCCTGCGCACACAAGTCCGCTTGACCGCCGACGAATCCGCCGTCCGGGTGACGGCCGAGGTCAGGAGCAGGGCCGAGCAAGCCCTCCAGGAACTCTCGGACCGGCTCTACAAAGGCGTTGGAATGGCCGCCCTCGTGGCAAAAGAATGGGAGGAGCAAGCCAAGACGCACCTGGAAGCGCATTTGAGCCACGTGGTGGAGGTTTTCCAGAAGCAGCTCGAAGGATTGACCATGGCCGCGCAGGAGCGGCAGCGCAGTGACGCGGAAGCTCTCAAAGGCTTGCTCCAGAGTCGCCTGCACCAAGCCGCTCGACTGTTTGAGGGTGTGGAAGCCGACGCTGGCCAATCCAAGGGGGTGGCCAGCGAGGAGTCCAGGCATTCCCCTTTTCAATCTCCCCGGGCATCCCGAGACCCTCTCCGCCCTGACCTCGACCCCCTAGTAGAGAAACAGCAACGCATTATCGAGGAAGCCCTTAGTACCTTTCGCTCCAGACTGCGCCAGATTCTTGCGGATCACGCGCCCAAGGAACAACAAGGACCCGCAGGCACACCTTAGCATTTCCTTTCGCAACGTTGTAGATCGAGGACATGGGTACGTACAACCAGTTACCGGGGACCTCATATCGGACCCGCGAGGAGGAGGGATACTTATGAGCTGCCGGAAGAAATCTCGTCGCGCGACCGGTTCGCTTGAGTTCAACCTCACGGATTTGGACGAAACAGGCAGGCTGCACTTCTTCTATCATTCGCCCTCTTCGCCACTCCCGATCCGGGATGTTCTAAATGAGCAGCGAGCGGGGTACAAGACCGAGCCTTACATTGAGAAGTGTGCTGAAAACTACTGCCGCGAATGCATTCCGGCAAGCATTCGAGGATTCCTGAAGAGCCGCGAGAGGTATCTATTTCTCTTCACAACATGCAGAGATAAGCAATCCAAACATGCGGGAAAAGTGCTCGTCGTCGGTTACATCGAGAAGGAACACTGTGCGCTGCGACCGGGAGGTTTTTACGCCGTGATCGGACCCACGAAGCTAGTGTCCTTCGATGAGGCGTACAATCTCGGAGAATCTGCATCCGACAACAACCCAAGGCAGCTCCCAAAGAAGTGTGATGCCAGGAAGACTTGTCGCATTCTGCGTCGCCTAAGAACGGGGAGAAACATTCTGCATCGGTGCCGAGCAGAGGTTAAGAGGCTCAAGAAACGGCTTTCCGCAGAAGAAAGAAAGGAGCAGGCCAGGCGATGCAGATAGTCCTGCTCAGGGTGGGCATCGACACTGGAAGCGGCGGAATCCTCGGGCCACTATTCAGGGATGGTTCGTTCGAGTACGTCCCAATTCCGGACGGGCGGGGCATTGACAAGAGGACGTATGGCAACACTCGCGGCAGGCGTGGGCGAAGGATGATCGACTACTTCCCTGAGGGGCGCCGCGAAACGATGTCCGGCCAATCCATCCACTTCGACCCCGAGTTCCGCACGTTCACCTATGGTGATCCGACGCCGCCCAAGCCATCTCTGCAGCGACTCGGCGAAGGCAGTCTTCTGGTGTTTTATGCGGGTCTCAAGGGATGGGACTTCGCCTGCCGACCTGCGCTTTACATCATTGGGTATTTCGAGGTCAGACATGCAGGCTTGGCGACTTCTTTCACGCGCGCAGAACTGAGGACGGTCCGGAAGAATTTCCACGTAATGCACGCGGGTGTATTCAAACAACAGAAGCGCTGCCTGGTCCTCGTGAAAGGTGGCACGGGCAGCCGACTTCTGGAGAAGGCAGAAAAAATCAGTTCACTGGGAAAGGACAAGGCTGGCCACTCCCTGTACAGGCTATCGCCGCAGATGCAAAAGATATTCGGGAACTTCGACGGTCACACCGGCATCCAGCGGAGTCCACCGCGCTGGGTGGCGTCCGAATTTACTGAGCGAGCAGCAGAGTTTGTCCGGTCGCTGAAGTAAACCCGGCCGCGCACGCGACGACCCGCGACGCCCCAGGCCGCCAGACGGCAAACGCATGAGGACCAACAATTGTCGGAACGGATACTGCAGTAGACGCTTTCTGACAGCCCAAGGAGGAACCTATGCCGAGCCTGACTCTGCATGGCCGTCGGCTTGAGAGCATGTTTGACCTCTTAGGCCGCGACGAGAACGACATGACGGGGAGCCTTGGTTGGGCACTCTCACAGTCCGATTCCTTCATGGCTGCATTGCTGCATGAACTCGGACTTCCAGCAGGCAAGGCCGATGAAGCTGAAGTGAGGCTGCAACAATACGAGGCGGGAAGGGGGTTTACAGACATCGAGATTGAGTTGCCGCGCAAGTTTTGCGTGATCATCGAGGCAAAACGCGGGCCGAACCTCCCGTCCCGCCAACAACTGATGCAATACGCTCGCCGGGATCAATTCCGTCGCTACGGGTCAAAGTCCAAGCGGCTAGTCGTCATCAGCGAGTGTAGCCCCGACTACGCCAATACGCACCTCAGCGGTTATGACGCCCTCGGCGCATCGGTCACGCCGCTCTCCTGGCAGCGGACAGCAGCCATCGCCAAGAAATCGGCAAGGAGAGCGCCGCACGCCGAGAAGATGTTGATCAGTCAGCTTTTGGCCTACCTGCAGGGCCTGACGAATGCAGCAGAGAAGAGGGTCGATTCGAATTGGGTCTACGTTCTATCGCTTGGAGACTGGGCGGAGGAAGGATCGACCATTACCTACATTGAGACTGTTGAGAAGAAGCTTCGGTATTACCA
>JBAVYG010000812.1:0-2128 GCA_049698675.1 Terriglobia bacterium | reverse complement strand
GAAGAGGAGGGCGACGGCGCCGTTGCCGCGGATGCGCCGGGACTCGATCGGGTCGCGACCCGGTCGCTCTCCGAATCCCGCTTCAGGCACTGCAAATCGGCGCGCAGGGTGGAAATTGGCGGCATTGCGGCGCAGGCTGACGGGCTGTGGATGAGCCAGATTGGTCGCAATCTGAGCGGTGCCGTGGATGGCATTCTGCGGGGCAAGGGCTTCCTCATTCACGACCATGACCCACAGTTCACGGCGGAGTTTCGGAGCTTGCTGGCGGACGGAGGTGTGGAGTGTGTACGGATACCGCCGCGATCTCCTAATGTGAATGCTCAGGCGGAGCGTTTCGTACACAGTATCAACGAATCCTACCTGGAGCGCATGATTTGGTTTGGGGAGGATGCCTTACGCCGGATGTGTGAGAAGTGGTAACCCATTATCATCAGGAGGGCAACTATAAGGCTTGGAGAACCACCTGATCCAGCCGGCGATGGACGAGTTTACTCAAAATGGTAAGGTAAGCCAGCAACAGCGGCTGGGCAGAATGCTGAAATACTACTATCGCGCCGCATGAAGTGCCCGGCGAGTCAATCCGGCCGGTGCAGGGGTGTGCCCGAGTTACTGCGTGCAATTGCAATTGGCATGGTGTTTCAAGGTTGTGCTCGTAGTTCTACATTTGGGAAACCGGCCGCCAAAGCCCACGTTCCACTTTCCGGACCATACGCGGTCCTGAAACTCGTCAATCTCACCTCTCAGGAAATAGTGTAGCGTTGCCGGTGGCCACGGCAGACAACGGCTGCGCTGGCTACCGACGCTTCCAGTGCACCATGGGCAAGCCGGGCACAGGCGCACGAAAAAAAGGGATTTGTTTCCCCTTGAGCGATCCGATATAGATCCTCCCCAAATCGGGCCCACCAAACGTCACGCTCGCCATCCACGGTGCAATCCCCTGCCCTGTGGCGAAGAGTACGTCTTCGGTGACGTGGTTGTTGAAGAACGCCCGCTCCAGAGCGCTGACTTTCATGGGGTCACCCTCATCGAGGAGAATCTTGAGATCGCCCTCCGGAGTGAGCACGAACAGTTTATCGGAGTATACCATGGTTCCCCACAGATTACCGGCGCTGTCGAACGCGATCCCGTCGGGCCAAGCGCCTTTGCCCAGGTTCGGAGGCCCAAAGACTTCGCGTCCGCTCAGATTTCCAGCTGCGTCCACGCGCAGCCGGCTGACACAACCGCCAGTAGTTTCCGCCACGTAGAGGAATTCCTCCCGTGCGTCGAAGCGTATTTCGTTTGTGAAACGAAACCCTTCGGCGACGATGCGGAACGCTCCCCTGTCGTACCGGGCGATGTAGCCGTCCGCGAGATCCGTGCGCAACGCGTGCATCCAGTTCGTAACGCGTGTCGAGACCGTGATCCAAACGCGCTCCCTGGAATCGCGGAGAACGAAATTGACCTTGCCCAGCGGTTCGCCGTCGATGCTCTCGGCCAGAACCCGTGTGTCTCCGTTCCGGCTCATTGCCTCCAGGCAGTCGGTGCCGAAGTTCGCGATCACAAACGAACCGTCTGCAGCGAAAGCCAAGCCATTGGGGAGCGTGCCGGTCAGGTAGCGCGATGCCTCGTTTGCCGCGCCCGCGAAGGAAACGGAGCGTTTTGGGGTGACGATCTCTTGCGTTCCGTCCGGATTGATCCTCACTACGCCGCCCCGCGCATCGGCCGCCCACAGCGTGCCGTCAGGCTCGGCGAGAATACACTCGGGACGCTGCAGGTCTTCGCCCACGTACCGGACGGAAGTCTTGTCGATTTCGAAATCGAGGACAGGGTTGCGGACCTTGCGCATCCTCCACCGCAGTCACGAGCGAAACTTGTACCCTAGCTTCTTCAGATATTCTTTGCTGGTGCGCGCCGTCTCCAGGGGCGTCATGGGAGCGTCGGGGCTGGGGTCCAATTCGACCATGACGATCTTTAACTCCTGGGCGTGTTCCAACACGTCCAGAACCGTCCGCAGATCCACTTTACCTTGACCCAGGGGGCAATACTCGGACCAGTACGGGCCGCCGTTCCAATCCTTCAAATGCACGTGGCGAATCAAAGGTAGGAAATCTTTGACGATCTTTACGGGATCGGAGCCGCCCTTCGCCAG
>JBAVYG010000811.1:0-4725 GCA_049698675.1 Terriglobia bacterium | reverse complement strand
TCGGCACTGCCGAAAGAACCGGGCTTCTACTCAGCTCTATTTCGCGTGAGCAAGGGGCTGTTGGCGCCTGGGTGTTACCACGTGTGCCTCCACGCTATCGTACCCAGGCGACATGTTTACGACCTGATCGAACAGGCAGCGAGATTCGAAGTCTCGAACGTCGGCTCACTTGCCTCAATGGACGACCGGCTGGGGGTAATAACTCCACTGCTTCTTTGGGAAACAACCAAAGAGGGAAGCGGCAACGACTCGACTCCGACACATCTAGCGTCCCGATCGCTCGGCTAATTCGCTTTATCGCCGCACCGACACAGGGGTTGTTACAGGCGATCCCGTTCAGTCATGGCACAAGCGCTAAGGTTCTGGTTAACGTTCAGGTGATTCCCGGCGGCTGGTCGGGAGGGATCGGACAGTTCTTAATGGGCGTCGTTTGTGCCCTTGGGCGCCTGACCGCCGGGGGCGAGCAGTATAGCTTGATCACCAGCCCTGAAAAGCCAGAGTTGTCAGGCGCAATCTGAAAACTAAAGCAGCTTCAACGGCGTACACTTTGTGAAAAATACGATGAATGATAAGGAAATTCAAGAAGCAATAACCAAGTATAAATTCTATCACATCATACAACTCACTGAAAATATCGCGACTCCAGGAGCCGCGGTCTTTGCGCCAGCGCAGAATCTCTGCATGAAGCATCTGAAATCCTTGGATCTGAAAGGAAAACATGTTCTCGATATAGGTTGTCGTGATGGCCTTTTTTCTTTTGCAGCGGAGCGGATGGGAGCAACACGAGTTATAGGCATAGACAATGATTTATCAAGACCTGCCATTGAGTTTCTGATTCCTTTTTTCAATTCCAAGATTAAGATGGAACAAATGAATTTATATGACCTTAGGCCGGAAACCTTTGGCTCTTTTGACGTGGTGATTTTCCCCGGTGTCCTATATCATCTCCGTTATCCATTTTGGAGCTTGAAGGTAATCCGAGACATTATGAAGGTCGGTGGGCATTTACTCATTGAAACCGCCATATGGGAAGGTGCGCGCAATAATGCCATGTTGTTTTGCCCTGTGGGGGAAGAAAGTCCCTATGAACCGAGCAGTTGTACATTCTTTAACGAGAAAGGTCTTCTGGACACACTAAAATCAATGGGATTTAAGACACTTTCGATAGAATATCTTCCTCTTCCCAGGAGCCGGGGTCTGCGTAGAGTAAAACATGCTATATGGCGGTTGGGGCGCAGAATCAAAGACGGTTTTGAGATGTTGCAGCCCGTAACGAGAGCTGTCTTCCATTGTACATTTTTGGGGTATGTAGCTGACTCGTTGCTCGTGCAATATTGGGAAAAGACGCATGATTTTCATACTCAGCATGGATCAGGACTCTGATTTAGCCAAGGCTCCTAGTCAGAGCAGCGCGAATTACGCTTGGCGTGGGGCGCCCACAAAAGGGCAAGGGGTGCGGCTGATTCAAAGAAAAAACCTATGATAAAAGCGCGTCACGTCCGTCACCCCCTCAGAGCCGCGCGCGGGTTGAAAGCACGGGTACAGCGGGCCATCGCGACCCGCCGGACGAGGCAACTGGAGCGCACCGTGCCACGAGAAGTCCGCGATTGTTGTTGGTGCGGAGGTGTGCTGTTGCCATTCCGGTGGCATGCAAGCTACGGGGTCTGCGCGGAGTGTGGGTGCTACGTTAATCGACGACCTCCCCAACAGGATGCGCTAAGTGGGGTATATTCGCTCAACGACTATTGGCGTCATCGCCAGCTCAGCAAGGGTTGCCCTCCGATCGAAAAAAGGAGCGAAGCGTACAGGAAAGACGGCCGGCTTGCTTATTGGCTCAGCCTCGTGAATCGGTACGGACCGAGTGACGGCGATGTAATTGAGGTGGGATGCGCTCCCGGTGTCTTGCTGAGCGAGTTGCGCCGGCTAGGCTTCCGGTGCATTGGGGTCGAGGCAAGTGAAACGGTCGCGGCATGGCTGCGTAACACTGAAGGCCTGGACGTTCGCTTCGGTATCTTCCCAGGCGTCGAGCTTCCAGCCTGCGACTTATTACTGGCCTTCGATGTTGCAGAGCACACACCGGTGCCGGCTGCCTTCTGGACCGAGATCGGGCGCCTGCTGCGCCCAGGCGGCACAGCAATCATCCAGACTCCGATTGAATGTCACGATTTCGAGCATCCATTCAAGACTAGACCAGATTGGTTCGATGACGTTGAGCATCTGTTTCTCTATAGCGAGAAAAGTGTGCGGCGCTTGGCCGCGTTGAGCGGTCTCCAAATCCTTACCTTGGAAGATACAGCCCCTCGCCTCAATCTAGGCCAGGTGTGCGTGTTGAAGAAGGCGGGGTAGCCTTCGCCCGGGAGCGAGGGCTTGGGGGAAACGTGTCTAAATTGATACACGCCGCGTCGTCCTCTCACTGCAAGGAAGACAGTTTGTGAACTGGGATTTCAGGAACTGTGACCCTCACTAGGACCCTCGCAAGCCGAGCTTTGACTGCGATAGCGTCGCCGCGGGTAGCCTTTGCCGTCGGTCGGCCATGCTATGCCCTGGCTGGCAGGCGTCCCAGCCGCGACATCGCCCTTAAGAGCCTCACCGCAATTCTGGTTGTGCGCCTGGATGAGATCGGAGACATGGTCCTGACGACGCCGTTTCTTCGCGAGTTGCGTCGCAATGCCCCATCGGCCTGGGTCACCCTGGTCGTCAAGCCTCAGGTGTTGAACCTCGTCGAATTGTGTCCTTACGTCAATGAAGTGCTCACCTACGACTGGGGGATGACAGGCCGGGCATGGCGACTGAAGCGGTGTGCTTGCCTTCTCCATCTGGCGGCCACACGGCTCTGGGGGCGGCGCTTCGCTCTCGCCGTGATCCCCCGCTGGGGAGTGGATTACTATGACGGTACGTTCCTAGCCTACCTGAGCGGGGCTCGCCGCCGAGTGGGCTATTCCGAGGGAGTCAGCGAAAGGAAGCGGCTAACCAACGCTGGATTTGACAGAATGATGACCGATGTCATTACCGATAAAAACGCCAAACACGAGGTGGAACACAACTTGCATGTTGTCCGTTTCCTAGGTGGGGAGGTGACGGACGCCCGCCTCGAAGTGTGGCTGGACGAGCGGGACCGTTCATTCGCAGCGAGGCTCCTGGCCGAACATGCGATCACGCCGGGGGACCCGGTCGTCGCGTTGGCGCCCGGCGCCCGGTTCGGCAGGAAGCAGTGGCCGATCGAGAGGTTCGCCGAGTTAGGACGCTTTCTTCTGGATGAATATCAGCCATATATCGTTGTGGTAGGCGGTCCGGACGACCGTCCTTTGGGTGAACGCCTCGAAGCTGAATTGGGTACCCGCGTCATCAACATCGCGGGACGCACGACGCTGCGGCAGACGGCCGCTGTGCTTGAGTGCTGCTGCCTCACGGTGAGCAATGACAGTGGCCCGATGCACTTGGCTGCCGCAGTTGGCAGCCCGGTGGTCGAAATCGCTTGGCACGCTTGCGGCGGCTCACCTGCGGATCCTGACTCACCGGCTCGATTTCATCCGTGGGGCGTACCTCACGTCGTAGTTCGGCCTGAGCACGCCACGGACCCGTGCCGCGATTCCTGTGAGTCTCGCGAACCGCACTGTATTCTCGGGGTCGAGACCGGCAAGGTTTGGGCGGCTGCGCGCGGTCTTCTCGCCGCAGGGGCCAGGATAGGCACAGCGGCCGGCGACAAGCAGTGCATAAGTCAGACTCGGCAGGCCGTCAGGCAATGAAGGCGATGAAAATCCTGGTGACCGGAAGCAGCGGCCTGATCGGGTCCGAAGCCGTCGAGCACTTCGACCGCCAGGGACACCGCATCGTGGGCGTGGATAATAACCAGCGCCGCGAGTTCTTTGGGCCGGCCGGGGATACGACCTGGAACCTGGAGCGGCTCAAGCGCTCCACGCGGAATTTCCGGCATTACGCGCTCGACATCCGGGACCGCGCCGGAGTCATGTTCCTCCTCGAGCAAAACCGATTTGATCTGGTCATCCATTGCGCGGCGCAGCCGTCGCACGACAAGGCCAAGGAAATCCCGCTGGTCGATTTCGAAGTGAATGCCCTCGGCACTTTGAACCTGCTCGAGGCAACACGGCAACACTGCCCCGACGCTGTGTTCATCATGATGAGCACCAACAAGGTCTATGGCGACGCGCCGAACGAAAAGCCGCTCCAGGAGCTCGCCACGCGCTACGATTACGCGGACCCCGCTGACTTCGAAGGCATCGATGAGACGTGCCGGATCGATCGCACCCTGCACTCCATCTTCGGCGCTTCCAAGGTGGCGGCAGATGTGATGGCGCAGGAATATGGGCGCTACTTCGGCATGAAAGTGGGAATCTTCCGGGGCGGCTGCCTGACGGGGCCGAGCCACTCGGGCGTGGAATTGCACGGGTTTCTTTCCTATCTCGTCAAGGTTGCCGTCACCGGGCAGACTTATACCGTCTACGGCTACAAAGGCAAGCAAGTTCGGGACAACATCCACAGTTACGACGTGATCCGCGCCATGGAGGAGTTTGCCGCCAATCCCCGCCCCGGCGAGGTCTACAACCTGGGCGGCGGCCGCGCCAACAGCGTTTCTATCCTTGAGGCCATCGACCGCCTCGAGCGAATGACCGGGCGCAAGCTCAACTGGGTCTACGACGACCAGAACCGTAAGGGCGACCACATTTGCTACATCAGCGACCTGCGCAAGCTCCGCGGTCATTACCC
>JBAVYG010000810.1:0-10103 GCA_049698675.1 Terriglobia bacterium | reverse complement strand
CCATGCAAGTGACCCCTCACCCGGCCCGCGCCGGCTGGTAAAAGCGCCGGTCGCGGTCCACCCTCTCCCCTTGGGAGAGGGCAAAGGTCCAATTCCCCCTCCTTGGTAAGGAGGGGAGCCAGTTTCATGGCAGGACGGAGAGCAGCGGTGAAAGCGGACGACTTGGTTGATCTGGCGGCGCGCAACCTTCGCGAATCTATGTTCCGGAACTCGCTCACCACACTTGGCATCGGAGTGGGTGTAGCGTCCCTGGTTGCGATGCTCTCGCTGGGCATCGGGCTCCAGCAGTCAGCCGACCGCCGGCTCGCAAGGTCCGGGCTCTTCGACACAATCGTCGTCACCTCGCGCCGCAGTCTGCGAGGCTTCGACCGCGCCGACAACCGGAACGGGGCGCCTCCCGCCGAGAGCCGGCCTCTTGACGAAAAGGCGCGAGCCGAAATGGCGCGTCTGCCCAACGTTCTCGAAGCGGCGCCCGACCTCCGCTTCATCAGCGAGGTCCGCTACGAAGGTAAGCCACACCTCGCTATGGTGGCTGGCCTTCCGCTCTCCGCCCGAGACAAGGATGCATTCGACAACATGCAGGGCCGTTTCTTCTCTTCGGATGCCGCCGACGAAGCCATCTTGCAAATCCAGTTCGCGGACGAACTCCTGGGGATTGGCCAGAAGCTAGGGGAATCCAGTTCGAAGCTGAGCGGCCAGACACAGACCTTGGTTGGGAAGGAAATGACGCTGCGCTACGCGGAGCGGGTGCCGTCACCGGCGGCGCCAGAATCGAAGCCGGCACCGGCGCAAGAGGGCGGCGGCGCGGGCGATCGCTCCGGCGCCCTAAAGGATGCGCCCCAGCTCCCCGTGATGGCGGCCTTCTCGGTCGTACCGCGCGAGAGAAAGCTGCGCGTCGTCGCCGTCACCGACCAGGATCCCGAGGGCATGCGCGGCGCCTCGGGTGCCCGGGTGTTCATCCCACTTCAGATGGCGGAGAAACTCCACGTCATGCTTCCCTCTGGGCTGCGCGGAAGTGGGCCAGACTTTTCGAATGTGCCCGCGTATCTCAGCCTCAGCGTGCGCGTGAAAAGTCCGGACAGAGTCGAGTCGGTGCAGGACGCCATCCGGAAGATGGGTTTCAGTACCTTCTCGATTCTCGACGCCACCCGCAGCCTGCGGCGCTTTTTCGCCGTGTTCGACCTCTTTCTTGGGATCTTCGGCAGCCTCGCGCTGGCGGTTGCCGCGCTCGGGATCGTCAATACGCTGGTGATGGCCATCCTCGAGCGCCGCCGCGAAATTGGGATCATGAAGGCGATCGGCGCCAGCGACGGGGACGTCAAGAAACTTTTCCTGGCCGAGGCCGCGGTGATGGGCTTGGTGGGTGGGATGCTGGGAGTGGCACTAGGCTGGGCGATGGGCCGGCTGATTAACGCCGGCGCGAACGTCTATCTGCACCGTCAAAACCTGCCCTCTGAGGAACTTTGGGCGGTTCCGTGGTGGCTGGTTGCCGGAGCGATTGCTTTTGCCATCGTGATCAGCATGATCTCCGGGCTCTATCCGGCCGCGCGCGCCGCCAAGCTGGATCCCGTGCAGGCTCTTCGCTACGAATGATGGATTTGACAGGTCCCTATGCAAGAGGCCCACTCGGGCCGAGATGCTTGCCGTCGCGGGCGATGAGGAAGATTCCGAGCAACCCGGAAAACGCCCTCTTCAACCAAAACCAGCAACTCACAATCGAAGCCAATGGCGACTTTAATTCTAATGGCCACGAGTGGCGGAGGAGTTCACCGTCAGGGTGAAGGTAGCGGTGGCGGAAGTGACCCCACTCCCGCTGGCGGTGATGGTGATGGACCGGCTGCTGACCAGAGAGGCATTGCTGGCGGCCTTCAGACTGATGGTGCCGGAGTTCCGCGTGCTCGGCTGGGTATATGTAGCGGTAACGCCGGTAGGCAGGCCGCTGGTCGAGAGCGTGACGCTGCCGGTGAAGTTGCTGCGAGTGAGGTTGACGGTAAGGCTCGCGCTGCCACCCCGAGCGAGCGTGATCGAACTGGGGCTCACGCTGCTGATGGCGATGGTGGGGGTGGTCACCGTCAGGGTGAAGGTGGCGGTGGCGGAAGAAACCCCGCTCCCGCTGGCGGTGATGGTGGTGGACCGGTTGCTGACCAGAGAGGCATTGCTGGCCGCCTTCAGACTGATGGTGCCGGAGTTCCCCGTGCCCGGCTGGGTATACGTAGCGGTAACGCCGGTAGGCAGGCCGCTGGTCGAGAGCGTGACGCTGCCGGTGAAGTTGCTGCGAGTCAGGTTAACGGCAAGGCCCTGCGCGCTGCCCCCTCGAACAAGCGTGACCGAACTGGAGCTCACGCTGCTGATAGCGATGCTGGAGGTCGGAGTCACCACGCCCGAATTCCAGTTGGTTGCCAAGTTGTAGGCGTTGACAGTGCCGATTCCGGTGGCGAAGTCCCAACCGGTGGTTGCGCCATAGGCTTTCGAGTAAGAGCTGCTGGAGGTGGAGAGCACTCCATTCGTGCCCGAAGGCTTGTAGCAATTGTGAGTGCCGGTGCAATTCACGTCCATGTCGCCTTGGGCCACGTCATAGAAAATGCAGGAGCTGCCAACGCTATTGCCACTGGTGGAATTGCAGGAGGGGTTGCCACTCGAGCCATACTCGCTGGCGGCGAGTTGGTAGTACACGGGATTCGGGTTGCCCCACTTGGAGCCTGTCTTCTGATTCACCAACGCCTGGATGCCGGCCATGATGGGCGATGAGAACGATGTTCCGCCTGCACCGGCCCAGCCGCTAGGAGCACCTGAACAGGAAGCTCCACCATTGGCGGTGTCAGACCAGCAAATCACGTAGTAGTGCCCCCAGACGCCGTTGGCGGCGAACAGCGAGACGTCCGGGATGTCTCGTACGCCGTCGCTCGGGTTGCCGACGATCGACTGCCACGAAGGCTTGCCATACCCCTTGCAAGTTCCACTGACGACGCCGCTCGTGGACGGAGTGCCGGTCGCGCAACCACTCGGGCCGCCGCTGCCGGAGACAACGGTCAGAAAACCCTCGCCGTTGCTGCTGTTGCAAAACCCACTTGAGCCGTAAGTGGCGCCATAGCCTTCGTAGGAAGCGATCAGCGTACTGGCGCAAGAGTCGTTCCACGGAATTTCCGGAATATAAGACAGCGCCGAGCCGTAGGTGGACGTGTTGCTCGTGTTCCAATAAGAGTTGTTGGTGTTGGCGTAAGAATCTCCGAAGTCCGTCCCACCCACCGCCACGTTGTAGGGAGTGGAGGCGAACCCGCTGACGCCGATGCCGTGAGTTGCACTCGATTCGTTTGCATCGCAACTGGCCGCGCCTTCGTCGCCCGAAGAAACGAAAACGGAGACGCCCTCTGACACGGCTTGCTGATACGCCGAGCTGTACGCCGCGTTCGCCGATGCGCCGTTATATGCCTCGCACTCGCCGTAGCTGATGCTCACGACGGCGGGCGGTGTACTGCTCTCGTTGAGGAGGTTCTGGAGGGCAATCAGACCGCCAAATGTAGTGTTGGTATCACTGCACGACGCCAGCTCGATGGCCGCGCTAGGGGCCGCCGCGCTGGCCCATTCCGCATCCAGGATCGCTTCCCCATCGTCGCCGTTAACGCCAGGATTGCTACAGTTGTTGGCGCCACTGCCAGGCGCCGGGTGGACTTGCGCAAAGGAGCCCGCGGTATAGCCTGAAAGGCCGAGGGTTGAGCGGAAGGTGGTCCAGTCCGAAGTCGTGTAAACGTTGGTGTCTTCGATCACTACGATGGTCTGGCCCTGGCCCGAATAACCTGCGCCAAAAAGCGGATTCAAATTGTAAATGGTGGCTAGGTCCGCGGGCACGACCAGCTGATAGCCGTAGCCACCGGAAGCAATGGTGTAATTGGGCCGGGGCTTGTGCATCGGGTGGGGCGTGAAGTCGTGCAGGGAGACGACGCCTATCACGGCCGGCGCGAGCGCAGCAGGAATCTGCGGGTCGCTCATATTGGCCATGTGCTTCACGCCTCTTACCTCGAGGTCATGAATCTCAGTCCTGAAGGCCTCGCGCACCTGGCCTGCGGAGCCGGAGAAATCAATCAACATGCCGCTGGGATAGACCACGTTGACCTGAAAGCCGTGCGACTGGAGCCAGGTGGTGATCGTGTTAAGGTCGTCCTGCGCTAAACCAAACTTCGCTCCGAATTCCTGCGCGCTGAGCCATCGATGGAAGTTCGGCGAGGCAGGGTCGTGGAGTTGATCGATGAACTCCTTGAGCGCCTGCTCCTGCTCGGGAGGGCGCTGCAACTGGAGCAGCATATGCTCTATTTGGAAGTCGTCAGCCACCGCGCCGCGATCGTTCGTCGCGTTCGCTTCGGGACGCGTGTTCCCCTTGAGCGTGACCAGCCTACTTTCGTCAATCTCCTGCGTGATGAGAGCACGCTTCCGCTGCCCGGTATTGACAGCACCTTGTATATAGGAGGCGAAACTGAAGCTGAAAGCAAATGCCAGCACGCTGGCAGAGAAGGAGGCAAATCCAATTTTTCGAAACACGGGGCTCCTTAAGCCAAACCTTGACTATTGTCCTCCCATCGCATGCGCATCGCTGCTTGTCTGTGCACCAAGAGCACTGCACCGCCCTCCCGTTCCAATGGCCTTAATATTGACTCCAATCACATGACAGGTCAAGCAAATACAGTGGGGGGATGGTGGGGCCTTATAGCTTGAAGGTACTGGTACCAAAGTATGTTGCTGGATTTTGTATGGCCGGATACTTTGCCTTGAAGGTCAGCGATTCCGCATCCGCAGTTTCTGAGTGGATTTAACCTACCTCGCTTCTTTTGTTTCCTTCATTTCCGGAGACAAGGCTGGATCTTGCGCATAGCTGCGCACTTTTCCCGACGTTGAAATAAAAAGTTGCAGGAATTGGAGCTACTAAACTGTCGCCACGTCGCCGTGATTTGACCCCGACTGTTACGGTGCCAGAGCGGTGATCAGGCCGGTGCCATTCGGACTGCCCCAGCCAGTGACCAAGTCGTAGCCCTTCTCTGTCGAATACGTGCCATTGCTGCCGCTGGTGATGTCGTGGAAGGCGGAGGAATAGCTCGTCCCCAGGCCAATCGTGTAAATAGCTGGGTTGATAAAGCCGAGAGTGGACTTGCCGAGGGCGACAGACTGTTGATTGACCAACGCCAGATAGCCGGCCCACCGAGGCGCCGCAAAGCTAGTTCCGCCCCACCCTCCGGCGCAGGTGCCGTCGTAACAGATGTAATTGTCCGTGTTCGCTTCGGCGGCAACGTCCGGGGAATTCCGCAAAGTCTTGGATCCTTTGTTGGCGGTGGTGATAACTCCCTTGGTCGTCTGGTAGCTGGGAATCGCGATGTTGTTTGGAGAAATCCCGCCGCCGCTGTCGCTCCAGGCAGTTTCCGATTTCCAAGGGCCGCCCTTGCCATTGGTAGTTAGGTCCGTGCCGCCCACCGACGTGACATAGGCATCGTCCGCCGGGTAAACATAACGGGACCTGCTCCTGTACGCGCCGCTGTCGCCGGATGCCACAAACAGATTCTGACCCTGCGCCGCGAACTCCTTGAATATGGGGTCGTCACTGGTTGGGTCGGCCGGACTCCAGCCCCACGAGCAACTCAATGACTTGGCCTTATTGTCCGTCGCCATCTTGTTAAAGATGCTGACATCGCTGGTATCAGACACGTAGACGAGCACTTGGCTCATGCCCGGCGCCATGGAGATCGCCTCCTCGATGTCCAACACCTGTTCGGTATCGTCACAGCTCCCCGTGCAGTTCAGGCTGGATCCATCCGTCGAGACGCCGGTCACAGTGACGGTGTTCTTTTGCCCGACCTTGTTGAAGTAGTTGCTGACGTCAGTAATGTTATAACCCGCGAATTCAAGCAGCCCGACGGACTGGCCCGCACCGGTGAGAGCAGTTCCGCCATAGTAGGCCACCCTCATGTCGCTGCCCAGAAAGTATCCACTGGGCCCTGAGCCGGTTGTGCCGCCTTTCGCTTCGGGCGCTCTCCTCAGACTGGCGGGATGCGGGATCGAGAAATTATCCAGGCCCGAAATGTGCCACAGCGGCACCCGCAGGTCCGGCGATGGCTCCCGGTCCGGCGAGTAGAATGCGCGCTGTTCAGTCGGGTGCTGATAGGAGCCCATGGTCACATGGAAAGCACTTTCGATATCCGCCACCGACCCCGTGACATCCACGACCATGCGATTCGGGAAGGTGCCGGTCACCGTCAAGCCGTTCTGTTCTGCGAAACGAATCACCGCGGCGTAATCCTCCTCGGTGGGACCAAACCGCTCAGTGAACTCCTCCACGCTAAGGAACTGATGGAACGAGGGGCTTTGGGGATCGTAGAGTTCTTGCAACAGATCGTCCAGCTCTGACTCGTTGCGCAGCGGAAGAGCGATGCTCAGCCGCAAGGCCTGAGTAGCGGGCAGCCGGTTCAAGAACCTCGCCTCCCCAGTTATTACTTCTTGACGCATATGACGCGTCGGCACGGACTGTGCCTGCGCCTGGGTTTCCATGACGAAGAGGAGCATGGCCGAACACAGCAGCACATACACTCCTCGTAGAACTGCCACTCCATAGCTTTTTCCTGATTGGTTCATCAGTCGGCTCCTTTGGCTCTTGAGAACCCCGAATCTTTGCTTTCGAGAAACTGTCATGATTATACTTCTCTTTGATTGTGTGTCAATAATGTCCGTCCTCTATGTCGCATCGCACCGGTCTTTGGGAATCGGCACCGATCCGGTAACACTTCGCGGGAAACTCTAATACTCCCCTGTTACGCCACGACTGTCAAATCTCTCCTGCTAAAAGTCTTACCGTGCGGTCCGGGGGTCAAGACAAATCTTAGATTAAGAAATCCTCATCCCAACCGGAACAGATGCATTTACAGGGTATGGGTCGCAGCAATTCGGGTGCCGTTTCCATTTTTCACAGCACGAAATTGACCCGCTACTCAGCAAATCGCAGAAAAGGGTGCGCGACAAACAAGCTGGACTCAGGGTGGGCATTCTGCAATGGCTCTTCCTGAACCCTGCCGTTCCGCATCCTGCACTTTGGCGCTTGACATGCGGCTGGATCTGCGATAGCCTATTAGAGTTGACTTATGGTAAACACGCCGAAAGAGCGCGCGAAGAGGGTTCGGACTCGCCCTGCCGGTGGCGGAAGATGGGCAGAGAAGGCGAAAAGATACTATTTAGACGGAACGAACCGAAGATGCTACTGAAAACAAAGGGGTTAGCGTCTTTTGGGCTTCAAAACGAACTACATTTCGCGGGCAAAAAACGCCAATCAAAGCGAAAAACATGGCCAAAAATCGACGCTCTGTGAGGCACTCAATGAAACTGGAAATTGGAAAATAGAAACTGGAAGATAGAAACTGGAATACACGGCCGCCAGTTTCCAATTTCCATTTTCCAATTCCATTTTCCAATTTCCAGTTTCCAATTCCGTCCCGGTGCAAGCTGCTGTGGCCTTTTCTTATTCGAAAATCCAGGTAAAATAAAGAGGATATCGAGGGAGTGTTAGTGATTTCCGTGCTACTGCTTGTTGCAGCAGCGACTTCCTGCTCTGCCGCTGTAGGCGAAGTGTGGCGTTCACGTGGAGGACTTTGATGCAACCGTCGGATGTGGGCTCGAACACCGCGAACCTAACCGAGCTTTTCTGTGGACCGGACCACCCACCGGCACAGACCCTGGAAGAGCGCGCGCGGCGAGAAGACCCTGGGCTGTTAAAGACCCTGCTTGAACAAATGCTCCTGATTCGCCGCTTCGAGGAAAAGGCGGCGGAACTCTACACGTTGGGAAAGATTGGCGGCTTCTGCCACTTGTACATCGGCCAGGAGGCGGTGGCGGTGGGAGCAATTTCGACGCTCGAACCCGATGACTACATCCTGGCGTCCTACCGCGAGCACGGGCACGCCCTGGTGAGGGGAATGGACCCGGGCGAGGTGATGGCGGAGTTGTGTGGGAAGCAGAGTGGCGTCTCGAAGGGCAAAGGCGGATCGATGCACCTTTTTGACAAACGCCGGCATTTCCTGGGGGGACATGCCATCGTTGGAGGCCAGATCCCGCTTGCGGTTGGGGCGGCTTTTGCCTCCAAGTACCTCAAGCAACCCCGCGTCACGCTTTGCTTTTTCGGCGAGGCGGCGGTCAATATCGGATCGTTCCATGAGTCGCTGAACTTGGCGGCGCTGTGGAAGCTGCCGGTGGTGTTCATCTGTGAGAACAACCGCTTCGGGATGGGCACGCCGATCGAGCGCGCTTCATCCCTCTACGACCTTTCGCAGAAAGCCTGTGCGTACAACATGGCGCGCACCTGGGTGGACGGGATGGACGTTCTGGCGGTTCGAGAAGTGCTCAAAGAGGCCGTCGAGCGAGCCCGGAAGGGGAGCGCCCCCACCCTCATCGAAGCCCGCACTTATCGCTTCATGGGCCATTCGATGTCCGATCCCGCGCACGGCCACTACCGCACCAAATCGGAAGTCGAAGAGCAGCGTCACCACGACCCTATCAAGAATCTGACCGCCGCTCTTGAAACGATCGGCCTAATCGACGCTGAGTTTCTGGAAGAACTGGATCAGAAGATCCGCGATATCGTGGAGGAAGCCGTGGCCTTCGCCGAACGCAGCCCGGAGCCAGAACCGCAGGAGCTTTATACCGACGTTTACGTGGGCTGAAGCGGCCGGATTGTGAGGAGTTCTCTATGTCGATCATGACTTACCGTGAGGCGTTGAATCAGGCCATGCGGGAAGAGATGAGGCGTGATGAGACTATCGTCCTGATGGGTGAAGAGGTAGGCTTCTACCAGGGGGCTTTCAAGGTCAGCAAAGGGATGCTGGAGGAGTTCGGGCCGATGCGCGTGCTGGACACGCCCATCACCGAGCTTGGTTTTACGGGTCTTGGCGTTGGGGCCGCCATGGTGGGCCTGCGGCCGATCGTCGAGATGATGACGTTCAACTTTGCGCTCCTGGCGCTCGACCAGATCGTGAACGGCGCGGCCAAGATGCTCTACATGTCGGGAGGGCAATTCCCCGTCCCCCTGGTGATTCGTGGTCCAGGCGGCGCAGCGCACCAACTTGCCGCGCAACATTCGCAGGCGCTGGAATCGTGGTTTTGCCACGTTCCGGGATTAAAGGTGGTCATGCCCTCGACACCCGCGGATGCCAAAGGACTTCTCAAGACCTCCATTCGTGATGACAATCCTGTGGTCTTTATCGAGTCTGAGGTGCTTTACGGGACGCGCGGCGAAGTTCCCGAGGGCGAGTGTCTGATTCCCTTGGGAGTCGCCGACATCAAACGGCCGGGCAAAGACGTCACTCTGATCGCTCATTCCAAGATGGTATTCGTGGCACTCGAGGCCGCCGCCGACCTGGAGAGAGAAGGCGTCGATGTTGAAGTGATTGACCCTCGAACGCTCCGCCCGCTCGACACCGTAACTCTTGTGCAATCGGTAAAGAAGACGAACCGAGCGGTCATTGTGGAGGAAGGTTGGCCGTTCTGCGGAGTGGGGGCGCAGATCGTCGACGTCCTCCAGTTCCGTGCTTTCGATTACCTCGATGCGCCTATCTTGCGAGTCACCGGCGCCGATGTGCCGACGCCTTACGCGAAGAATCTGGAGCACTTGGCCTTTCCAGACAAACAGCATGTGAAGGATGCGGTGAACAAGGTGCTTTACCGGCGGCCCGCGGGTGCGGATGCTCATTGAAGTAGCGCCGGCATCTTGCCGGTCCCGCGCGGCGGGACCGCCGCGACGGCGACGCTATGACGCGTTGGACGAAAGGACCCCAATGACGGTTAAGGTACTGATGCCGAAAGGCAGCGATACGATGACAGAGGGTAAGGTCCTCAAATGGCTCAAAAAGGAAGGGGACCAAGTCTCGACTGGAGAAACCGTCGTCGAGATTGAGACCGACAAGGTCGATATGGAAGTCGAGGCGATGGGCAGCGGCGTGTTGCGCAAGATTCTTGTTCAGGCTGGCAAGGTGGTTCCCGTAGGAGAGTTGCTTGCTCTCATCGCCAAGCCGGATGAGGACATTTCCTCGTTGCTCAAAAGTGAAGGCTCAGCGGGGGCGCGACCCCCTGCCGAGAGTACT
>JBAVYG010000809.1:0-2228 GCA_049698675.1 Terriglobia bacterium | reverse complement strand
CCAGAAAGGATTGGAGCTGGTCAGCCGCATCCCACCAGGCATCCCTGTCTATGTGACGGGGGACCCCGCTCGCCTGCGCCAAATCATGGTCAATTTGATCGGCAACGCCATCAAGTTTACGGAGCATGGTGAGGTGCTGGCCAGTGTCGAGGAGGAGTCCCGTGAGGAAACTAGTGTGACGTTGCACTTCGTTGTCGCTGATACGGGCGTTGGGGTCCCCAAGGAGAAGCAAGCCCTCATTTTCGAAGCCTTCACTCAGGCGGACGGTTCAGCCACGCGTAGGTTTGGGGGGACAGGCCTGGGCCTCGCCATCTCATCACAATTAGTCAAGATGATGGGTGGCCGGATCTGGGTGGAAAGCGAAGAGGGCAAAGGTAGCGAGTTCCACTTCACCGCGCGATTCGGTTTGGCGAAAAGCCCCACGGCAGAATTGCCCTTGCCGCCTGCCGCCTGCCTACAAGGCCTCCGTGTGCTTGTGGTCGACGATAATACTACGAACCGGTTGATTCTCGCGGAACGCCTGCGCCAGTGGGGCTGCTAGCCAACATCTGCAGAGGGCGGCGAAGTCGCTTTGTCGGCCATGAAGCGGGCGGCGGAAGCCGGAGAGCCATTCTCTCTTATTATGATTGACGCACAGATGCCTGGTATGGATGGCTTCGCTTTGGTGGAGCACATCCAGCGCCACCCGGAATTTTCCCGTCCGATGATTATGATGCTGACCTCCACGGGTCAGCGGCTGGACGTCACTCGCTGCGGGGAATTAGGTGTCGCGGCATACCTCGTCAAGCCTATCCGGGCGCCCAAACTGCGCGATGCCTTGCTGTCCGTGATCAGCTTGAAGGTCCAGGAGGCGCCCCCGCGGGAGTTGGCGTGGTGTCAGAGTCCGCGCGAGGATCAACGGCCACCAACAGGGCTTCGCATCCTGCTCGCAGAAGACAGCCAGGTCAACCAGTACTTTGCCTTACGGCCACTTCAGAAGCGGGGCTATGAGGTTGTATTGGTGGGCAGTGGACGCGAGGTGTTGGCCGCGCTCGAAAAGCAAACCTTCGACCTGATTCTGATGGATGTTCAGATGCCCGAAATGGACGGGTTTGAGGCCACCGCAGCAATCCGGGAAAAGGAGAAAGCCACCCGCACGCATGTGCCCATCGTTGCTATGACGGCCCACGCTATGGCCGGTGACCGGGAACGGTGCTTGGCCGCCGGCATGAACAACTACGTGTCGAAGCCCATCAGAAGCCAGGAGTTGTTCGCGGCCATTGCGGCGTTCGCCCCGGCGGCGCCAAACGCTTGCCGGATCGACGGGGAGCGGCCGGGGGATGACGAGCAGAACCGGTCGATTTCCTGACTTGACCGGGGCGCCGTTCGTCCCCAGCGCATGCTGCTCAGCCGCATCCTGCAGACGCTAAATCTCGACCCCCCCACCGTCAGTTGCCCGTATCGTTTCCCCATCGCAACACCTCTTATATAAGGTGTTGCACTTGCAGCGTGGAAATGGACACCTCGCGAAGCCGTTCGTGGAAATCAAGGGTTAGGAGACACGGGCTGTCCGGGCGGAGGAGGGATGACTGCGTTGGCTCCGGAAGGCCCCCGGCCCTGCATCATCGCTCTGAACTGGGAAGCGAAGCGGCCGTTCGGATCAGCATGAAGGTAGGCCTGCATCTCGGAGTAAGCTTTGTCGCGGACGCCTGCCTGAAGGTAGGCGGCTGCCAGTTTCGCGTGCAGCTCTGCCGGCGGCGCCGAATTAATGGAAAGAACGCGCAACCATTCTTCTTCGGCCTTGCCGTATTGCCCCTCGCAGTAATGCGCTGTGGCGAGCTGGTCATACAACTGCCATGCTCGCGGCGACACCCGCAATCCCTGTCTAAGGACCTCTTCACTGTCGACAAACCTCTTCTGGCTGTTCAGTAGTCTGCCAAGAGATGCGAACGCGTCAGGAAACCCCGGATCGCATTGAGTGGCATGACGTAAGTTGGCTGCCGCCGCGTCAGAATCACGGGCTGCGGTTTGAACTGCAGCCAGCCCTGTCAGCGCGCGGGCGTAACAAGGATACTCAGCGACGGCCTTCTCGAATTGCTTGCGCGCGTCGTCCAGCCAGCTGGCGTGAAGGGCCTGGACCGCCTTTTTAAACGCCTTTCGGGCCCCTTTCGAGGCGCTCATATCAGTCAACGCCGACAACGGTGAGGTGGTCTTCTGCCGCGGCGCGCGCGTCAGCACAATTCGTACCG
>JBAVYG010000808.1:0-4332 GCA_049698675.1 Terriglobia bacterium | reverse complement strand
TGTCGCAGCAATATGAGAAGTTCCTATTCCAGCAAAGTAGAAAGTTCCTGTTGAAGTCCGGCAGACTGGCTGGATGAGAAAACAGGAGATGCTGGCGATGAGCACGAAGGAACGGGATCGATTGAAGGTATTGCATGAGGTGGAGCAGGGACATTTGACACAAGGCGGGGCGGCGCAGCAGTTGGGGGTAACGGATCGCTGGGTAAGGAAGCTGCTGGTACGGGTGAAGAAAGAAGGTGACGGCGGGATCGTGCATGGGCTGCGGGGTAAGGAGTCGAATCGGCGCTTGCCGGGGAGTCTACGCAGCAAAGTCCTGAAGCTAGTGAAAGCGAAGTACGGAGACTTCGGCCCCACGCTGGCCAGCGAGTACTTGGCCCGGGATGACGCGGTAGAGGTGAGCAAGGAGACGCTGCGACAGTGGCTGATCGCTGCCGGGATGCGGCGGGGCAAGCGGCGCCCGGTGGAGGCGGTGTACATGTGGCGGGAGCGGCGGAGCTGTCGGGGAGAGTTAGTGCAGTGGGACACCTCGGTGCACGACTGGCTGGAAGGGCGGGGGCCGAGGCTGTATTTGGTAGCGATGATCGACGATGCCACGAGCCAGGCCTACGGGTGTTTTGTGGGGCAAGACAGCACGGAAGAGAATCTGCGGGTGCTGTGGGGGTACCTGGAGCGCTGGGGCCGACCGCTGGAGTTTTACACCGACAAGAGTAGTCTGTTTACGGTGAACCGGCCGCACCTGGAAGCCGCGGACGAAGCGGTGAAGGAAGAGTGGACGCAGATCGGGCGCGCCTTACGGGAACTGGGCATTGGCTGGATCGCGGCGCACTCGCCGCAGGCCAAGGGTCGCGTCGAACGCTTCTTCGGCACGGCCCAGGACCGGCTGGTGAAAGGGCTGCGCTTAGCCAAGGCCTGTAGCCTGGAAGAAGCGCAGGCCTATCTGGAGCAGGAGTACCTGCCGCAGTGGAACCAGAACTTCACCAGGGTGCCGGCGGGCACGACCGATGCGCATCGACCGCTGCGCCCTGAGCATGAACTGGCGGCGATCCTGAGTCAGGTGGAAGAACGGTTGGTGACCCCCGACTATACGATCCGCTACCAGGGGAAGATCTATCAGATCGCGCGTGGCGATATCCGCCCCGGACTGCGCGGCGGTCGGGTGCGGGTGGAGCAACGGCTCGACGGGAGCATGGCCGTAAAGTTTCGCCAGTACGGCCTGAGCGTGGCGGAGTGCCAACCTCGACCGAAAACGCCCCCGCCCCCCAAGCCACTGAGCGCACAGAAGCCTCGCCCCAAGGCCGCCAGCAATTGGATGAAAGATTTCCATCTGCACAAGAGTCTCCCGTGGGGTTCGATTTTGGGACCGGAGAGGGCCGACGTCCGACGTGAGACAGCATAGGGGCGGCGCGTTTTTTGGCGGCTAACCTCCGTCGCCCTACGGGCTCCTACGGTTAGCCGCCAAAAAGCAAAAGCGGAACTTTCTACTTTGCCTTGACACCCCGAAAAAATTCGAACGGCTGCCGCCAGAAACACGGCTGGCAACGCACGGGGCGTCAAAAACAGCGTGCCGTGCTAAGATGCATTGAGCCCGCGGGGCGGCGAGATGCGGCTTTTCGGGGTTTGCTGACCAACCACCTAAAAGCCGGTACAGCACCGCAGAAGCTGGAGATCGGTATCGACAATAATGTGTAGGTTTTCCCTTTGCTTTGCCGTCTTGCTGATTCCTGCCAGTCTTCACGCCCTCTTGCCGAGTGAGAAGGCTCACGAGCAGGCGTCAGCGCAAGTGACGGTGCGTGCGCGCGGGCCGGGTTGTTCGGTAGACCTCGACGATCAGCGGCTGGGCAAGACGAATGGCGACGGGGTCCTAGTTTTGCAGGAAGTTGAGCCCGGAGACCACTACCTCCACCTTCGCTGCCCTGGCGAAGAAGAGCAAGCCTTCTTTATTTCGCCTCGTCCCGGCGAGAATATCGCACTCGATGGGAAGAAGGCAGAAGAGGCTTCCAACCCTAACACCCATTCGGCGCTCAGCCTCGCCGAAGTCAAGATTCAGTTGCGCCAGTTGGTTCAGCAGGCAGTGCAACTGCGGGCTCGAGGCAGGCTGGATGAGGCCGTTGAACGTCTGCGGGCGGCGCTCAAACTCGACGCTGAGAATTCCGACCTGCACCGTGAGCTGGGAATCACGTTCCTGCTGGGCAAGGACTGGAAGCGGGCACGAGTCGAGATGCTGGAAGCCATCCGGCATGACCCGACGGATGCAGACGCTTACAACGGTCTTGGCTACGCACTGGAAAAAATGGGCGACTTGGACGCGGCGGTGAAGCAGTACCGCATGGCGACCCAACTCGATCCCGCGGATCCTACTTACCGCACGCACTACTTCGATATCCTCTCCAGGCTCGCCCAGGAAGGAGCTAAGAAGAAATGACATGCGGTAGGGGCTAGGGACTAGAGGCAATTCTGAATTATGAATTCTGAATTCTGAATTGCCTATTGCTTACTGTTCTTCCCCAGCTCCCACCAGGCAGAAGGTAGGCAGTAGGCAATAAGCAGAAGCCCGGCGGCAGCGAAGACAATGAAAAAGGCCATTCATCATTCATAATTCATAATTCAGAATTCACAATTGCTCTAGCCCCCAGCCGCGTTCCGACTGTTGGCCACTGCCTCGCGGAGAGCCCTCAGTGCGCGCTCGCAGCCCGCTCGGTCCACGTCAAGGTGGGTTACCATTCGGATCAGTTTGGAGTCGTAGGGGTTTGCCCAGACGTTTTTAGCCTTCAGCCGTTGCGACACCTCCGGGGCGGTCAGGCCGGCGCCGGAAACGTCGAAGAAGAGGATATTGGTGACGACCTTCTCCGTTTCGATCTTAATGCCGGGAATCTCCGCTAGCCCTCGAGCCAGAAACTTGGCATTCTTGTGATCCACGTCGAGGCGCCTCGGGCCTTCTTCCAGGGCGAGTAAACCGGCTGCTGCCAGGATACCCACCTGGCGCATTCCACCGCCCAGCATTTTTCTCGCGATCCGTGCTTCCTCGATGAACTCTTTGCTTCCCACCAGCATGGAACCGACGGGCGCACCGAGTCCCTTCGACAGGCAGAACATCACTGAATCAGCCTTCTTCGTCAGCTCTGTCACTGGACGCCCCAGCGCCACACTGGCGTTGAAAATGCGCGCGCCATCCAGATGCACAGGCAAACCTGCAGCGTGAGCGCGGTCGGCAATTTCGTCAAACACCTCGGGAGGGTAAACCGAGCCGCCGGCAATGTTGGAGGTGTTTTCCAGCTCCACCAGCCCGGTTTGCGACCGATGATCGCCACGCCCGCGCACATGTGGGGCAATCATTTCCCATCTTAAGATTCCGTCCTCTGCCCAGATGGTCCGAGGCACCAAGCCGGCAAAGGCCGCCACCGTTCCCATCTCGAAGTTGTAGATGTGCGCTCGTTCTTCGCAAATCACTTCCTGGCCGGGCCGAGTATGGACTTTAAGGGCAATCTCATTGCCCATGGTTCCTGAAGCCACGAAAAGCCCCGCTTCGCGCCGAAAGATTTCGGCCGCGCGTGCCTGGAGGCGGTTAACCGTGGGATCTTCACGGTAAACATCGTCCCCAACTTCCGCCTCATACATGGCACGCCGCATGGCGGGCGTTGGCCGGGTTACGGTGTCACTGCGTAAATCAACAATAGTATTCATGTGTTCCTTTCAGTTGTCAGTGGTCAGTTGTCAGTGGTAGTTGTTAAGCATCCGTGGCCTCCGTGGCCAGAAAAGCTTAACGCAGAGGCCACTGAGATCTTCCGTGTTCTCTGTGTTGGGGCTTTTGAGGCGCGGAGGACACAGAGGGTCGCCTTTTCGTCAAGGCCACCAAGTCGCGCTGTTTACTGACCACTGACAACTGACTACTGCCTTTCTTAAACCTCCACAAACTCCTGGAAAATCTCATTGGAAACCAGGTATGCCGTTTCCGCAAGCCTGATATTATCTCCGGCTGTCGTCAGAAGCCCATCTTGGGTGAGGGTTTCGATTCTCCCTTGCCAGCGGCTCACCAGATCCTTTCCCCATTGTTTCCGTGCCAGATCGAGGCTAACGCCTTCCACCTGCCGCAATCCGAGAAAGAAGAACTCCTCTAACTGCTCTTCCGGCGAAAGCTTGCGGACGCTCGCAATAGGCGAGCGCATGCCTGCCAGCCTATCATTGTAAAGCCGCGCTTCACCTTCGTTGGCCCACCGGTTCGTGCCGTCAAAAGAATGGGCTCCAGCGCCGAGTCCGACATAAGGGGCGAGTTGCCAGTATTTCAGGTTGTGGCGAGACTCACACCCTGGCAGCGCAAAGTTCGATATCTCGTAC
>JBAVYG010000807.1:0-6007 GCA_049698675.1 Terriglobia bacterium | reverse complement strand
GTGGAAAACGCTCGGAGTCGCAAACATCAGGCGGTCTGGAACTGGCTCTACCGGCGGCTGTATTCGCGGGCTGACAAGGTTATTTGCCTAAGCGAGTTCGTCCTTAACGATTTGGCTGAGAACCTGGGCATTCCGCGGAGGGTGCTGGTTCACATCTATGCGCCCGTGGATACAGAGCTTGTCGCAAGGCTTGGAAATGAAGGAGGCAATCCTTTTGAGGGCAAAGGCACGCATATTCTCGCCGCAGGGAGGCTTGAGAAGCGGAAGGGATTCGACATGCTCCTCGACGCTATGCCACGCGTGTGCGCGGCTGTCCCCGGCGCCCGGCTCACCATTCTCGGTGAGGGTGTCCTCAAACAGGAACTGCTGGCGCAACGAGAACGGCTGGGCTTGAACCAGACCGTTCGCTTCGTCGACTATCAGCCGAATCCTTTTCCCCATTTCAAACATGCCGATTTATTCGTGCTTTCATCCACCAATGAGGGCTTCGGGTTGGTGGTTGTTGAGGCCCTGGCGGTGGGAACGCCCGTCGTGGCCGCTGACTGCGGGGGTGTTCTCCGAGAAATACTTCGCGACTGCCCCTTGGGTTGGGTGGCTCCTCCGGGCGGACCGTCGGCACTCGCCGAGACCATTATCTCTGCGCTCAAGGCATTATCCGGGCAACCACAACTCCACCGGCCTCTCGAATCCTTCCTGAATCGGTTCGACGTAAGAACTGTAATGCGGGACTATGAGAGTCTGCTTGAAAGCTGAGTCTCGTGGGGGGACGGCGGGTTGGCCGTTCCAGGTATTCTGTCTGCTCGCCGAGAAAGAACGTCAGAGGGAGAGGGCATCTCACGAAGCTTTCACATCTCCCGAGCCGGCTCTCTTTGGATCATTGTCGTCCCTTGGATAGCCATCGGTCTACCGGTGCAGGGAAACTCCTGTTTTCCTGCCAGGCCTGAAACATGAGGACGTTCCACAGGTGACCCTGCCAATTCCGCTGCCCCGAAAGGTGCTCCGCCCAAAGTTCCCGGATCGGTTCGGACCGGAAAAACCCCTCTCTCCGCAGCCGGTCCTGGTTCAACAGTTCTTCCGCCCAATCGCGCAGAGGCCCGCGTAGCCAGTCTTCGATTGGAACTGAAAAACCCATCTTGGGCCGCTCGACCAGTTCTCGCGGTACATACCTGTAGAGCACCTGCCGGAGCAGCCATTTCCCCTGGCCGGAGCGAATCTTCATGGAGATCGGGACACGGGCCGCAAACTCCACCACCCTGTGGTCGAGGATCGGGACTCGAGCTTCAAGGCTCACACCCATGCTGGCCCGATCGACCTTGACAAGAATATCGTCCGGAAGGTAAGTGGCCAGGTCGAGGAACATCATTCGTTGCGAGATATCAGCCAGGCGCGCCCACTCCGCAGGTTGGGTCAGAATGGTCGGTGCTTCCGTCGCATTCAGCACGACTTCTGTCGGGGACTTCCAGTAAGACACCAAGTGACGGTAAAGCTCCTCGGGATTCCTAACCGTCATTACTTCCGCCAGCCTGTACATTCTCTCGCCAACCGAAGACGGACGTGCCAGCCGGGGGAGCAACGGACCGAGCCCACCGATCAGGCGGTCATAGGTGGCGGGCTTACACACTCGGATGAATCTGGCCAAGGCCTTTCTGGTGAGGTGTGGAAACCTTCTGACCGTCTCCCAGAATTGGCGCGCATTGATATAGCGTTGGTACCCTCCGAACAGCTCATCGCCACCATCTCCGGAGAGGCTCACGGTAACGTGCCGGCGCGTCAAGGCGGAAACCAGGTAAGTTGGAATCTGGGAGGAGTCCGCGAAAGGCTCGTCGTAAAGAGTCGGCAGCTTGGGGATGACATCCAGGGCTTCTTTCGGGGTCACGTACAGTTCGGTGTGTTCGGTCCCGAGGTGGGCGGCCACAGTCTTGGCATGAGCTGCCTCATTGAATTCCTGCGCGTGAAAGCCGATGGTGAACGTCTTCACCGGGCGATTGCTCTGCGCCTGCATCAATGCGACCACCGTCGAAGAATCGATGCCGCCGGAAAGGAAGGCGCCCAGAGGGACATCCGCTATCATCCGCAGGCGAATCGATTCCCGCAGGAGCCGATCCAACTCCTCGATAGCCTCACCTTCAGAGCCCCTGAATGGGTTCGCGGCTCCGTTCTCGTAAACCTCTTTGGCCGACCAATAGAGGGCCGTTCCCGACAAGTCAAAGGAGGTCTGCGCTCCTGCCCTGAGACTGAGAATGTGGCCGGGAGGCAGCTTCCAGATTCCCTGATAAATGGAGTAGGGTTGGGGAATGTAGCCGTATCGCAAATACAAGGCGAGAGCGCTGCGATTGATTTCCGGGTCGAAGTCAGGATGCACGCGGAGCGCCTTCAACTCCGAACCGAAGAGGAAAGTCCTACCCGCCAATCCGCAGTAAAGTGGCTTTATGCCCAGCCGGTCCCGCACCAGGTGCAGCACTCGCTCGCGCCTGTCCCAAAGCGCGAAGGCGAACATGCCGACGAATTTCTTGACTGCCACCTCCACGCCCCACTCGCTCACTGCCTCCAGCATGACTTCCGTATCGGAGTGGCCGCGAAAGCCGTGTCCGCGTGATTCCAGGTCTTTTCGCAATTCTCCGAAGTTGTACACTTCGCCGTTGAAGACCATGACGTATCGGCCATTGGAAGAGGTCATGGGTTGGTGGCCCGTTGGAGAAAGGTCCACAATCGCCAGGCGTCGAAATCCCAATGCGATGCCGGCTTCCGCATCAACCCAGACGCCGGAATCGTCCGGCCCCCGGTGAATAAGCTGGTCGGCCATTCGGCAAACTTGTGTCCGCAGTTCCTGCTCTGACGCCGAACCCACGAATCCTGCGAATCCGCACATAGAGTGAACACCAAAACGAAAGGGATGCAATTGCTAACTGGTCCATTGTAGTCGAGTTTCACTCGCGGCACGTGGAAGGAATACGTCGTTTCAGCGCTACCGATTTCTTGTCCGAAGGGTTAGAATCTCCGTTGTTGCGACGAGGGAATGCTCTGGAGTGCGGCAGCTTGCTGCCGCTTTTTCCCAGGCCAGCTTGCTGGCCGTGCATTGGTGTGCCGTTCCTGGCGAGGTGAAGCCGCGAGCAAGCTCGCCAGATCAAAGCGGCAGCAAGCTGCCGCACTCCAGAGAGAGTCTGGTTTTGGTTGCGGCGGTGCCGCGCTGTATGACTTTGTACCGAGTTCTGGTGGTTGCCAACCTCTGGCCTTACGAAGCCGATCCGAGTTACGGTTCCTTCGTGAAAGCCCAGATGGAGTCCTTGCGGCCCCTGGGGGTGCATTACGACGTACTTTTCATCAACGGTCGCGAGTCCCGCTGGAACTATTTGCGCGCCCTCCCGCAATTGTGGCAGCGGCTGCGCACCCATCGCTACGATTTGATCCACGCGCACATGAGCTTATCCGGACTGGTGGCTCGCGGCCAGATTTCCGTCCCTCTTGTGGTCTCATTCATGGGCTTTGATGTCACGGGGAAGTTCAAGGGGAGCGACCACATTTCAGCTTTCGGTCGGTTCTACCAGCTCTCGAGTTTCTTACTGGCACGCCTCGCTTCTGCGGTCATTGTCAAAACTGCGGAGCTGAAAAGCCGGTTGAGGCTCGAGGCGGTGCAGGTCATCCCCAACGGGGTTGACCTGGATCTCTTCAAACCTGTCGACCAAGCTGAAGCTAGACGGAGTCTGGGCCTTGATCCGCAAAAGAAGCTTGTCCTGTTTCCTTATGACCCAGAGCGCGCAGAGAAGCGCTTTGACGTCATTGAGTCGGCAGTGGCGCGGGCACGGCAAGCCATCCCCGAGTTAGAAATCCTTCGGGTTTCCGGCGTTCCTCAATCCCGCATGCCACTCTATATGAATGCTGCCGATGTCCTGATCCTGGCTTCCCAAGCCGAGGGTTCTCCCAATACTGTCAAAGAGGCCATGGCCACCAACCTCCCAGTGATTACCGTGGATGTGGGCGACACAGCCGAGCTGGTCGGCCAAACGGAAGGATGCCATTTGGTGTCGCGTGATTGCGGAGAGATGGCTGCAAAGATCGTGGAGGTCTGCCGTAAAGGGATGCGCACTCGCGGGCGCGAGCGGATTGCCAGGCTCTCGATGGAGAACGTCGCCAGGCAAATCCTGCAAGTCTACTCAAACGTTGTCCGGCACGGCTAGTTCCGGCGCGATTTGTGAGATGTTAGAATCTGAATTCGCCCCAACTTAACGCAGATCGAACTATACAGGAATGCAAATGAGTAGTGATCGCCGAATCGGGGTACTAATAATTATCGAGAATCTACCCTTCCCATTTGTGCGGCGGGCCTGGCAGGAGGCATGCGCCCTGAGAGACGCCGGCTACCGTGTCTCCGTTATTTCCCCTAAAGGTGCGGGGTGCGAGCGGAGCTTTGAGACAATCGAGGATATCGACATCTACCGCTATGGAGTTTGGGAGGCATCGGGGCCGGCAGGTTACCTGCTGGAATACGGTGGCGCGCTTGCCGCACAGCTTTATCTGGCCCTGAAAATCTACTTCCGCACCCGTTTCCGCGTGGTTCACACCTGGAATCCCCCGGACATCATGTTTCTGATCGGGCTGTTCTTTAAGCTCTTCGGCGCGCGCTATATCTTCGACCACCTGGATTTGAACCCCGAACTGTATCTGGCTAAGTTTGGCCGGGAAGATTTCCTCTACCGCCTGATTTGCTTTGTTGAGCGCGCAACCTTCTGGACTGCGGATGTTTCGTTGGCTACCAATCAATCCTATCGCGAAATTGCCATTCAACGCGGCGGGATGCCGGCGGAGCGAGTATTCATCGTCCGAGTCAGCCCTGAACCCGAGAAAATGCGACGTGGCCCGGCATATCCGGAGTTAAAACACGGGAAGAAGCTTTTGGCCTTGTATCTCGGCGTGATGGGGCCACAAGATGGGCTCGACCTCTGGGTCGATTCGATCGAGTACATGGTAAAAAAGAAGGGCCGCGACGACACGTTCTTCACTTTCATCGGGTCGGGAACCGAGCTGCCGCACCTCAAGGACTTGGTGGCTCAAAAAGGATTGCAGTCGGTGGTCAACTTCACGGGGCGAATCCCCGGTGAAGAACTCGCCAAATACCTCTCGACGGCGGATGTCGGCGTGGCGCCTGACCCGCTGAACCCCATGAATGATAAGTCCACCATGGGGAAGATTCTCGAATACATGGCTTTTGGAATGCCGGTGGTACTCTTCGAGCTAACCGAGGGACGCCGGTCTGCTGCGGACGCAGCCCTCTACGCTCGCCCCAGTGACCCGATTGATTTTGCCGAGAAGGTGCTCAGCTTGTTGGACTCAGAATCTCTGCGACGAGAGCTTGGCGAACGCGGCCGCAGGCGAATCGTGGAACACTTTAACTGGGAAACCGACCGGAACGCCCTGCTGCAAGCGTATGAAGTGGCGCTGCGTTCCCCAAAGTAAGGGCGCGAGGCTAAGAGGTGGCCCCTTGGCCCGGCGAGCAGCTCTCACTGGGCCTTGGGTGCCCCGCGAGAGCCGGGATAGAAGAAGAGAAAACAAGATGACGGAGGGGATTGGGGCGCGTTATGCGGCGCTCGCGGCCTTGACGTGAAAGCGCACGCCTTCTCTCTGTTGAAGATAGGCGACGATCTCGAACAGGTTGCGGGCCTGCGGATTGCCGGAGGGTCCGAGCATGCGCATGAGGCTTTTGGGCGAGCGGTCAACCACTTCGGCAAGTTCAACGAAACCCACCGTGGCGTTGATATAGTCGCGCAGGATGGTCTTGCCGGTGCCCACGTCGCCGGCAAGCAGACACTCGACACCTTCCCGGAGAAGCTCCTTGCGAAACGCGGGGTCGCGCTCGGCGCGGGCCTTGATAGTTTCTCTGAAGTCTCTCGTTAAAGCCATGTTCTTTCTCCTTACTTCTTTTTCCGTCGCTTGTAGTCCTGCCACCGGGCGATTGCGTCGTTGATGTCCTTCTGCTGCCGTTTCTTTGTTCCCCCACCGAGCAGGATCACAA
>JBAVYG010000806.1:0-4707 GCA_049698675.1 Terriglobia bacterium | reverse complement strand
ACAGGGTGGAACGCTATTTGGAGAAGGGCATTATTGAGATCGCACCCATCGCTTTCATGCGCGGCAGGACTTTGAACGACGCCTTCGTGATTCTTGACGAGGCCCAGAACACCACCAGCGAGCAGATGAAGATGTTTCTGACGCGACTGGGCTTCAACTCCAAAGCGGTGGTCACGGGTGACATCACCCAAATCGATCTCGATGGGAGACGTTCCGGCCTCGTCGAAGCGATTGATGTGGTTTCCAGGGTGCCGGGTATCTGTTTTGTTTACTTTACGGAGCGGGACGTGGTCCGGCATACCCTGGTGCAGCGCATCATCCGCGCCTACGAGGAATACGACCAGGTGCGCACTGCGGCCGCGGCGAACAACAAAAACCATAAGGGAGTGGTCACGCAATAAGCTTTCCATCTTTATCACGGCAGAACCATTGATCCTTAATCAGCAGAGCAAGTACGTTGTCAGTTCTTCCCGGCTGGGGGAATTTGTGCGGGAGCTCAGGCAGGCGCTTCGATTGGGCAGGCGAGATTGCAACGTTTGCTTCGTAGACGACAAGCAGATCAGGCGATTGAATTCGCTCTACCTAGGGAAGAATCGTGCGACCGATGTCTTATCTTTTCCTTGGAATGCGCAGCAGAGGCAGCCACCCCAGCGACCAGGAAGCGAGCGCGCTCGATCGCGGTACACCCGCCGGAGCCCAAATGAACGCGCGGCGCTGGGGTTCAAGAACTTCCTCGGCGACATCGTCATTTCCGTCGACACGGCCAAGAGAAACGCGCGCCAAGAAGGACACTCAACCCTGAACGAGATCCGATGGCTTATCTTGCACGGCGTCCTCCACCTGCTGGGCTATGATCACGAACAAGATCATGGCGAAATGAGCAGGCTGGAGTTTGCCATGCGGAGCCGGCTGGGTATTTCGGGAAACTAGCTCATGCTCGAGCCGCGGCGCCGCCGTCCCGGTGGCACTCTTCCGACCCGGCGAAGACCCAACAAGCCGGCGCAGGTTGCCAGGGGTGCGGTGGGCAACGGCCAGGATCTTTGGTGCCGGCAGGATGCCGGCGCTACAATAGCGTATGGACCTTGAAACCATTCTGATCACACTTGCATGGCTGATCGTTCTGGCCGCCCTTCTGGTGGCCGGGTCGGTGGCCTCTTATTTGAGGCTGCTGATGCGGCGCCTGACTGCCGTGAGCGCCAGGAAGCTGTTTCGTCCCGGAGAGGGAGGGCGTATCACCATCGACCGGGAGCGTGTCGGGGTCTCGATTTCCGCCCTGCACGGCGCGGCGATGCACCTGTTTGCCGTGGGCGTGACCGCGCTGCTGGTCCTGCGCAGGCCGGATCACCTCTGGGGAAACATCGGCGCCGCGGTGGTCATTGTCCTGACCGCGGTGGCCATAGCCGACCAGCTCATACCTTTCCTACTGGTGGCGCGCCATGACGAGCCGGAGGTCATCTTGGAGCTCTGGATGCCTGCGGTGCGACGGCTGGTTTACCTGGCCTTGCCGCTCACTTTCCCCATCCTCATTTCAACCACCATGAGCCGCCTGTTGGAGTCCACGGAGCAGGAACCGGAGCCCCCCAGCCCGCAGGAGAACCTGCAAGAGTTTATTGAAGTCGGTGAGCAGGAAGGCTTGCTCGAAAAAGGGGAGGGTGAACTCCTACAGTCGGTCGTCGAATTCGGGGACAAGGTCGTGCGCGAGGTGATGACGCCGCGCACGGAAATTGCCGCCATCGAGGTGAACGCCCCGGTGGAAGACCTTCGCAAGCTGTTCCGCGAAAAGCGTCTGACCCGATACCCCGTCTTTGCCGGGCAGTTGGACCATATCGAGGGCATCGTGAGCGTTCGCGACCTCATGGAGTTGCCGCCGGAAGAGCAAGCCCAAGTCACGATTCGTAGCTTGATCAGGCCTGTCCCATTCGTTCCCGAAACGCGCCACATCAAAGACCTGCTGAAAGAACTGCAAAAATCCACCACGCAGATGGCTATCGTCATTGACGAATATGGCAGCGTCGCCGGGTTGGTGACCATCGAAGACATGCTGGAAGAAATCGTTGGAGAAATAAAGGACGAATACGAGATCCACGCCCAGGATATCGTCAAGGAGTCGGAGCATTCCTACCTCGTGTCGGGTCATACCGATCTGTCCCAGATCAGCGATGAATTGCACGTCCCCGTCCAAGCTCCAGGCTACTCCACGGTGGCGGGGTTGGTGCTGGCCCAACTCGGTCACGTTCCCGTTCCCGGTGAGAAGGTGCAGAAGAACGGGTTGACCATCGAAGTGCTGGAAGCTAACAAGCGGACAGTCTTGAAGGTCCGCCTGATTCTGTCTCCGGAAGCCACAAAGACTGCTGAGGACCATGGCGGATCAGACTAAATCCGGATTCGTGGCCGTGGTGGGAAGGCCGAACGCCGGGAAGAGCACCCTGGTGAATGCCCTGGTTGGAACCAAGGTCTCCATCGTCACGGCCGTGGCGCAAACCACTCGCAATCGGATTCTTGGGATCGTAAACCGGCCCGGCGCGCAAATCGTGCTCATGGACACGCCCGGAATCCACCGGCCGCTTTCGCGCCTCAATGACCAGATGATGAGCTTCGTTCGCCAGGCGCTCACGGAGCGGGACTTGGCGGTGCTGATTGTTGATGCCTGCGAGCGGTTCGGCCATGGAGACGAGTTTGCTTTGGGACTGCTGAAAGAATATGCTCCGCGATCGATTTTGGCCCTCAACAAAATCGATCGAATCAAGAAGCCCAAACTTCTGCCCTTGATGGAGCGCTACTCGCAGTTATACAATTTCGAGGAAATCATGCCCATCTCCGCTCTCCGGGGAGAAGGTCTTACGGAACTTCTGGACGCCATCGTGCGCTTGCTCCCCGAGGGCCCGCAATACTTCCCGCCCGAAATGTACACGGACCAGCCGGAACGCTTCCTGGCATCTGAGATCGTTCGCGAGAAGGTTATCCTTCACACCCGGCAAGAACTTCCCTATGCCACCGCCGTCGTCATCGACGACTTCGAGGAAGGCGAAAGCATCACGCGCATCCACGCCAGCATCGTGGTGGAGAGGGACTCGCAGAAACCCATCATTATTGGCTCGGGCGGCGACATGCTGAAACAGATCGGCACCGAGGCCCGCCGGGAACTGGAAAGATTGTTCCCACCCAAAGTGTTCCTGGAACTCTACGTGAAAGTCGAACCCCACTGGCGCGATGTGACGCAAATGGTTGCGTCCCTTGACTACCGCAATGAAGGGTAGACACACGCATGATCTACGCTACGGTCCTCATCCTGATTGTTCTTGTGCTGCTCACGGTCAGCGTGACGCGCATGGTAAAGCTCAAGACGCATGCAGGTTTCATGGTGGCGGACCGCAGACTCTCGGCGGCGGTGTTGGTCTTCACCCTCTTGTGTTCGTGGATCGGAGCTGGAAGCCTTTTTGGCGGCGCGGAGTTCGCTTATCACAGGGGCCTGGCATCTTTATGGTTGCCGGCTGGTGGTTGGGCAGGTTTGCTGGTGGTCTATTTCATTGCCGGACGCGCTCGGGCGTTCGCGCAATACACCGTCCCTGATCTGTTGGAGGTCAGGTACAGTCCGATTGCACGCGTTTTAGGGACACTCTGCATCATCGTTTCCTACACCGCCATCGTCAGCTACCAGTTCCGCGGTGGCGGGCGAATTCTAAACCTCGCCTTCGGAGTCAGCGAGAGGACCGGAACGTTCATCCTGGCAGGGTTCGTCATCCTGTTTACAGCACTGGCGGGAATGTCGTCGGTCGCTTACACGGACGTGGCGATTGGGCTGCTCGTTACAGCCGGCTGCATCATTGCCTTGCCGGCGATGCTTCTGCGCGTCGGCGGGTGGACCGCAATGCACGCGGCGTTGCCTCCGAGTCACTTCACGTTTAGGGGTGGAATGGGGTGGAGTGAAGTACTTGGCTACTTCTTTCCGACTTTCACGCTGATGGTGGGGAACCAGAGTTCCTACCAGAAGTTCTTTTCTGCCCGCAGCGAGCGGGACGCCCGGCTTTCAGTGCTGGGTTGGATCGTTGGGACGTTGTTCCTGGAAACGATTATCGTGCTGCTGGCCATGGTGGGGGGAGTGCAGTTCCACAAAGAAATCGAGTCGGGCGCACTTCCAGCCTGGGGGATCGTGCCCTACACGGCGCGCCATGGTGTGGGGCCGCTGGTGGGCGCCATTTTTCTGGGCGCGGTGTTTGCCAAGGTGCTCTCAACGGGAAACAACTACCTGTTCTCGCCGGCCACGAACGTGGTTCATGATGTTTTCCAACGCTTGTTTCGCAAGGGTGCGGGCGATCGCACCTTGCTGCTTTTTTCACGGATCACCGTGGTGGTTCTTGGGGTCATCGCACTGGCGCAAAGCTTCCAGCCCTCGGTTCTGGCCACGGCAGTCTATGCTTACGACGTTTACGGCGCGGGGCTAACGCCTGCCATCGTGGCCGCTTTCTTTTGGAAGCGTACAACCACTGCCGGGGGGCTTAGCTCGATTGTCGCGGGTACGGTTGTGGCGGTGCTGTGGAAACTGTTCGGGTTAGATGCGCATGCGCCTATGATTTTTCCTGCTCTGGGGGCCTCGCTGTCATGCCTGATCGGCGTGAGCCTGCTCACCGCCCCGCCCAGCGAGAAACAGTGGCGACCATTCTTTAAAGGCAGTGGTGAGTGACGAGTAGGAAGCGGCTGTCTCTGCGC
>JBAVYG010000805.1:0-4720 GCA_049698675.1 Terriglobia bacterium | reverse complement strand
GTTTTCAACAACATTCCCGCTTTCAAACACGTAACTACCTTTGTTTTCTATAACATTCCAGCTTTTCCCGACTTGCTGAAGTCCGGTCCTTTGTTTTCATAGACATACCCGCTTAGTTCGTTCACTTTTTGAAATCTCTACAGCCTCCTCTATCACTGACGCGGACGACATGTTGTCTATTTCAGTCATCTGTGTAATAAATCCTGCCAACTCCGGCTACTCTCAAACGGATCAGCGGGCAAGCAACGGGAGGCAAGAGCGGTGCCAAGAAAGAGCACAGCAGTTCACAATTCACAGTTCAGAATGGGCCCTTTTCCCTTTCCCGTGAGAAGCTGTGAAAGAACAAACAATCTCATCCCGCGAAGCGGGACCAAGGCGCAAAGACTCGCAAAGAACAACTGCTTTGTTTTCTTTGCGCCTTCCACGTCTTTGTCCCGCCTCGCGGGATGAAACGCTTTTGGTCATCCAGGGAATTCCACAGCTCCTGACGCCTGGAACCTGCTCTTCCCCACCTACCATCTACGACCTACCACCTACTGAATAACATCTTTTCTGCATTTTCGCCCTATTTTCCACCCCCGCTGGGCCGATTTCGAACCTCCTTCCCGCGCTGGCTTGCGAGCTTTCCCATGCGACAACTCACATAGGCTACCACAACTCGAGCTTTGTGTAAAGAGCAAGGTCCAGGTCCCCAATTCGTGGATAAGAGACGGGCTCCGGTGGGGAAGGTGGTGTCGGATGGGCTGTCGATAGTAATCTGTGTCATCTGCGGAATCTGCGGATTATAACAAGCCAGCACGGCCCGTCGCCGCTAACTTCCCGCGCCCCGAACCCAGTGTCCACTGCCTTCGACAACCTTGTCCGCGAATTGGGGTCAGTATCGGGTGCGCGGCAGAATTGTGATGGTTAGGCGCGCCCGAAAGGCATTGGGCACCCAGGTGGCGCACGCATCGTTTTGAAGTTGTGCAAGAATTATGGCACAAACTTCTCGCCACAGAGACGCACAGGCACGGAGAACTGGAAAGAAAGGGGCTTGTTTCTGTGTGACGCTTGGCAAATGACGTCATGTACAAGGCATCCGCCGAGACCTGATGGGGCCGGCGCGCTGTTTTCTGGCAACTATCCCGGCACAAATTACGTCTTAACAAGTGTTGTGACGTAACCGCGCCCCTGGAAGCAGCCAACGTCTCTCGGGCCGGCTTGGCCGTCCGTTTGTTTCAAGGGCATTACCTCTGAATGATGATGAGCTCAAGTTGATGAACAGGAGGACACAACGTGAAACACATCCGCACCTTTCTTCCCTTGATCCTGCTGCTGGGCTCGGTCCCGCTGCTCCAAGCGCAGGGCTCGTTCGATGTGGCCGTTGGTTTCGGCAGCGTCCACGACAAGGCGACCGGCCTCGGCATCGACAATGTGACGTTTGGCTCCTGCACGCCCTCGTCCACGGCCACCACTTGTGAGGCCACGCCCGGTTTGGGCGGGCTCCTCATGGGCTTTGAGGGGGACGGGATGCTGAACAAGCATATCGGCATTGGAGGGGAACTTAGCTTCCAACCCACCAAGAGCAACTACGGCCCCCTGCAGTACCGCCAGATGTTTTACACGTTCAACGGGATCTACGCCCCCATTAACAAGAAGCGCCTGCAACTACGATTGGAAGGCGGAATTGGCGGCGCGCATTCGGGTTTTTCATATACAGAGACTTCTTGCGTGGGCACCGCAGTCTGCACAACGCAGGCCGCGTCCGTCGGCAGCGCAGGCCATTTCCAGGTGCACGTCGGAGCCGGCGTTCAGTTCTATGTAAAGCCACACATTTTCATTCGGCCACAGTTTGATTTCCGCGAGGTGCCGGGCTTCACGAACCAGTTTGGCAGCGACCAGGTGATTGGCGGCACCATCTGGGTGGGCTATAACTTCGGAGAGATGTAGGGCCCACATTTCCCGAACCTCACCGGTAGCCTCGGCCTTAATTAGGGCAATAATTTACTTCGCTCATCCACCCAAAAGTCGCCTAGTCGAGTGGGCGGGGAGGGTGGTGCGCGCATCACGGCTTGCGCAACTCAGGCTGAATGCTCGCCACAAAACGTGTAAGCGCCGCGTTGACCTGGTCCGGCTTCTCGAGCATGGGGTAGTGGCCGACGCCGGTCAGCACCTCGTACTGGAATCGCGGCAGGCTCTTCTTGAAAATATCGATGAAGCGCTCGGGATTCCAGAACGAGCTGAAGATTGCGAATGCCGGAAGGTCAAGGGGGGTGTGGGGCTCGTAGAGTCGGCGGTCGGCAAGGCCGTCCAGGCAGCCTACCAGCACGTGTTGGGGAGTCGCGAGGGCGGATCGCGTGACCTCGTCGCGCACCGCCGTGGGGGTCTGCGGGACGTAGAATTGCTCGATGAATTGTCGGACCTTTTGCTGATAATCCGGCGAGCGGAAATCCTCCGCGCGCTTGCGCAGCCCGGCGATCTGCTGGTCGACGTCGACCGGAATACCGAAGGCGCCCTCAACCCAGATCAGGGCGATGGTCTTCTCCGGCCAGCGGCGTGCGAACTCGTACGCCACCATCCCGCCCATACTGTGGCCCACAACAGCGGCCTTCTGCACGCGCGCGTCTTCGAGCACGGCATTGACCGCTCGCGCAAACAGGTCGAGTGTGTAAGGGATGTCCGGCTTGTCGCTGCGCCCGTGGCCTGGGAGGTCGACCAGCAGCACACGCGTATAAGGCACTAGCGCCGGCACCTGATTCCGCCACAGCGAGGTGTCGCAGCCCCAGCCGGATAGGAAAATCATGGCTCTTTTCCCCGAGCCGAAGCTGCGGTAATAAATGCGGTAGCCATCCAGATTCGCGAATCGCTCCTTTGCTCGCGGTACACCGCTCGCCAGACTCAAGAGTGGAACGAGCAGAAGACCCCCCGCAAGCGCCAGCGGACATATGACCGGCCGTAAATGAGAACCTGCGGAGTGTTGGGCAGGGAGGTTGGAAACAAGGTGCAAAGGAGCAAAGAACCTCGCCGCTGAGAGTGCGCCGACAATGCTACTTATGTTCATGCGAACTCCTCCTTTATGGTAGAGACGCTAAGAAATTTTTTTCCAGCGGTCGTGGAAGGACTTTTGCGCAAGCGCGGGGAGGTCCCGGGCATCTGTCCAGCGGGACGCCGGGTAGAGGGGAACTTTTCGAATCCAGCCGGAACGAGCGAGCAGGAACTGACCCCAGCGCGCCATGCGCCCGCCGAGCGCATAAACCCAGGGTCGCGAGAGGGCCCAGGCAAACAGGCGCATCATGGTCTTCTCGCGCATGAGAGAGCCTTTCGCCCGGGGTGCAGGGGCCACTTCCTGCGCCTTACTCCGCAAATGAAGCAGGAGATCGGGGATATTGATCTTGACGGGACAAACTTCGCGGCAGGCGCCGCAAAGGGAAGAAGCGAAGGGCAACTCCCGCGCCTGCCCGATGCTTGTGAATTGAGGAGTGATTAACGCCCCGATGGGACCGCTGTAAACCCAACCGTAGGCATGCCCGCCAATCTTGCGATAAACCGGGCAGGTGTTGAGGCAGGCGCCACAACGGATGCAATAAAGCGCTTCCCGCATCTTGGGATCCGCCAAGGTGTCCACGCGCCCATTGTCGACCAGCACCACGTGCATCTCGTCCGGACCGTCTTCACCCGGGCGCCGCGGGCCGGTGAGGAAGGAGGTGTAAGTCGTCAGCTTCTGTCCCGTGCCCGAACGCCCCAGGAGCCGCAGGAAAACGCCGAGGTCCGCAAAACGCGGGATAATCTTCTCGATTCCCACCATCGCCACATGGACCCGCGGCACCGTCGTGCAAAAGCGAATGTTCCCCTCATTTTCCGCCAACACCACGGTACCGGTTTCCGCCACCAGGAAATTGGCGCCGCTCATGCCCATGCCCGCCCTGGCAAATTTCTCTCGAAGGACCTGGCGTGCAATCGCCGTAAGTCGTTCCGGCACCGCGGTACGCTCGGAGTGAAGGTGAGTGGCGAAGAGGTCCGAAATATCATGCCTTGTCATGTGGATGGCTGGGGCCACGATGTGCGCGGGCCGGTTGCCGGCGAGTTGGATAATGAACTCGCCCAGGTCCGTCTCGAAGGGGCGAATCCCCCGCGCCTCGAGTGCATGGTTCAGCTCCACTTCCTCCCCGAGCATCGATTTCGCCTTCACGATTTCCCTGGCGCCGCATTGCTGCGCGATTTCCAGAACTATCCGGCAGGCGTCCTCGGCCGTCGCGGCCCAGTGCACCTTGCCGCCGCGCCGCTCCATGTTGTCGGCAAACTGCTCGAGGTAAAAGTCCAAGTGCTCCATCACTTGGCGCTTGAGCTCCTGGGCGCGCTCGCGCAGCCGTTCCCAGCCAGGGACTTCGGCGACCGCTTCCAAGCGGTGAGTGTAAAGGCGGAGGGTCGAAGAGCGATAGGCTTCCTGAAGATGCGCATTGGCGAGGGTCTTGTTACCGAGCTCGTGAACTTCGTTACTGTAAACGCCTGTGTCAGCCATTCTAGTCAAGAGTCGAGAGTCAAGAGTTAAGAATCTAAAGGTCGTCAGCTCCCACCCTCTCCCCTTTGGGGGAGAGGGTGGCCCGCCGCCGGCGTTTTCTTCAGCCGGGGCGGGCCGGGTGAGGGGGTCGCGAGCCTCCGCCCGTCCGTTTGCAGCTCCGTGTTTCGTCGCACATGACGGAGTAACCTATGAAGCCCACCCACCGCTTACTGATCCTTCTCG
>JBAVYG010000804.1:0-2398 GCA_049698675.1 Terriglobia bacterium | reverse complement strand
ACTTCGACCTTATCCACGGCGAGCGCCACTGGTACACGCGCTTGGAGCTCCGCCAACTCCAATTGCATGTCGAGCTTGCCAAGGCATGGAGATATCTCGGGTTCCAGTGGCTGGTGAACCGCTTCGTTTGGTTTAGGCGTTTTTGGGAAATGTACCTCTGCTTTATTGTTCGGGGAAAACAAATAGAGTTCACCTTCGAGGTTGTGAAGTGACCGCAAATCGTTTGGAGACCGTCCAAACAGACGACGGGGCAAACCCTGCAGCGGGAAGCCGTTCTGCGACTCCGCGGCTGTGTTTTTAAGAAGTTTTGAGCCCAACACGCGCGTCGTAATCTTCGGCCATAGCCCCGCGCCGTGCTCGGTCGCGCTGGCTGGCAAGCTGTTCCTCAACCCCGGCAGCGCCGGCAAGCAGCGTTTTTCCCTGCCACGATGTTGCGGCTTGTTGGAGGTGTCGCCAGAGGGGGTGGAGGCGACAATTCTCAGCCTGGAACGGTATAATAGGAAATTGCCTGAGAAAGTGCGGTTACCTGTCGGAGGTTAGCACCGATGTGGAAGTTCCTAAAATTCCTGAGAAATACGAGGGAAGTCCTCATCACGGCGGGGGCGGTGCTTGCCGCAGCAATCGTCGTGGTCGAGACCTACCAAGCGCTGAGAAAGAAGATTGACGCTGCCGGCAGTTCCTAATTTTTCGTGACCCAAATCCGCGCAAGAACGCCCCCATGCGTTTGAGGCCCGGAGGGCTGCTCGCGCCCTGGGCTGAATTCTGCCGCCCCTGACGGGACTGAGGCGGCGAAATCCCCGCGACAACGAATGCTTTTTCTGACGCGAATCTCCGTCAGCAAGTACTAGCGGCCTGGCGAGTCTGCGCTCAAATGAGCTGCTGCCCGGTGAAGGCGCTCCACCACGCGCCTTTGCCCCAGAGCGGCCATGACTTCAAACAGGCCCGGGGCCACCGCTTGGCCCGTGAGTGCCACGCGCGTGGCATTAATCAGCAGACCTGCCTTGACCCCTTTCTCCTCTGCCAACGCACGCAGGCAAGCTTCCGTTTGGGTGAGGTCGAAGGGTTGGGCACGAGCCAGCCGCGCGCCGAGTTCGTCGAGCAACTCGGGTAATTTTGCATCCTTCCAAAACTTCTTCTGCGCCTCGGGGTCGTATTCGAACTCTTCACTGAAAAAGGCGCGACCGGACTGCGAAAGATCTTTAATGCTGCGCGCGCGAGTTTGGAGCAGACGGGCGGAAACTTCGAAGCGCTGCTTTTCCTCCTTGCTGAAGGCATCCTGCCAAAGCCCGGCAGCCCTCAGTTCCTGTTCAGCCCGCGCCAGAAGGCTCTCCGCGCCGAGATGCCGGAGGTACTCGCTGTTCATCCAGGCGAGCTTTTCCGGGTCGAAGACCGCATTCGATTTGGAAACGGCCGTGAGCTCGAACTCCCGCACCATCTCTTCACGGGTAACGATCTCCTTCTGAGCGGGCGGCGTCCAGCCCAGAAGTACAAGGAAATTCACCAAGGCTTCCGGCAGGATCCCCATCTCGCGATAAGCGCCCACGGAAGTCGCGCCATGGCGTTTGCTCAGCCGTTGCTTGTCCGGTCCGAGGATCAATGGCAAATGCGCAAAGCGCGGTTCCGGCGCTCCCAGTGCGCGGTACATCAGGATCTGCTTGGGCGTGTTAGAAATGTGATCGGCGCCGCGCACGACGTGGGAAATGCGCATGTCGATGTCGTCGGCCACGACGCCCAAGTGGTAAGTGGGATGGCCGTCCGAGCGGAGGAGAACGAAATCTTCAATTTCCTGGTTTTCGAGCTCGAGGTGGCCGAAGACCAGATCGTCAAAACTGGTTCGACCGGTGGCCGGGACACGAAACCGGAGTGCGAATGGACGGCCTGCACTTCGCCGCTGTTGCCGCTCCTGCTCAGAAAGATGGCGACAAGCGCCGTCATATCTCCAGGGCCTCTTTTGCGCTTCCGCTTGTGCGCGCTTGGCCTGGAGTTCTTCCGGCAGGCAGAAACACGGATAGGCGTGAGCAGAGTTTTCCAGCTCGCTTGCCATCTCGCGGTAGCGCTCGAGGCGCTGGGACTGATAGAACGGCCCTTCATCCCAGTTGAGTCCCAGCCATTCCATGCTCTCGAGAATTGCGGTGGTGAGTTCAGGCTTGGAACGGTCCGCGTCCGTGTCTTCAATGCGCAGCAGGAACACGCCGCCGTGATGGCGGGCGAAGAGCCAGTTGTAGAGAGCGGTGCGCGCGCCGCCCACGTGCAGATATCCCGTGGGGGAGGGTGCAAAACGGACTCGAATATTGGACATAGCGGATGGAGCCGGTAAGTCCGCGCCAGACGCCCCAACAGGATGCTGAAAAAGGTTTCTGCACACTGTCATTCCGAGCGAAGCGAGGAATCTCGCAAG
>JBAVYG010000803.1:0-6170 GCA_049698675.1 Terriglobia bacterium | reverse complement strand
GAGGAGAGACTCTCGGGCTAACCCCGAGGTGGAGCGCAAAAAGCCGGTCCAAGTGACCGGCACACACACTGGAAATAACCCCTGCACAACCTCAGCGCCGCCAAAATTAATTCTTATGCGACCTGATACCCAAGTTGCCACACAGACTCCTTCGGGGTCGATAGGCAATTTTGTTGGAGTCCGTGGGTTTCACCCACGGCTAATCATATTGTTCCCCTGCGGGGAACTTTCGCAATGGTGGACTCAAAATGACAGCATGGTCACGTCCAGTAATTGCGGTCAAGCGAGCGATACTGAATGGCTTCGGAGATGTGCGTTGTGCCGATGGCGTCGGCGGCGTCGAGGTCGGAGATCGTGAGGGCTACTTTCAGGATGCGGTCGTGGGCGCGGGCGCTGAGGCCCAAGCGCGTCATGGCGCTCTCCAGCAGGCGCTCGCAGTCGGCGGAGATGTTGCAGTACTTGCGGATCTGCCGCGAGCTCATCTGGGCATTGCTATAAATCTTCTCGCCCGGGAAGCGGCGCAACTGGCGCTGGCGGGCTTTTATGACGCGCTCGCGAATCTGGTCCGAACTTTCCCCGCCCGAGTCTTGCCGCAGTTCCTGGTAGCGGACGGCGGGCATGTCGATGTGGATATCAATGCGGTCGAGCAGCGGCCCGGAAATCTTCGAGATGTAGCGCTGGATGAGGGGCGGGGTGCAGGTGCACTCGCGCGTGGGGTCATTGAAGAACCCGCACGGACAGGGGTTCATGGCGGCGGCCAGCATGAAGCGCGAAGGAAACGTCAGGGACATGGCGGCGCGCGAGATGGTGACCGTGCCGTCCTCGACGGGCTGCCTCAAAACCTCCAGCACGTTGCGCTGGAATTCCGGCAACTCGTCCAGGAAAAGCACGCCATTGTGCGCCAGGCTCACTTCGCCCGGGCGGGGCACGGCGCCGCCTCCAATGAGCCCGGCATCCGAAATGGTGTGGTGGGGAGAACGGAAGGGCCGAGTGCCCACCAGGCCCGCGCCCGGGTCGAGCACTCCTGCGACGCTGTGGATTTTCGTGGTCTGGATAGCCTCGTCGAAAGTAAGCGGCGGCAGGATGGTCGGGATGCGTTTGGCCAGCATGGTCTTGCCGGCGCCCGGCGGGCCGATCATCAGGATGTTGTGGCCTCCCGCGGTGGCAACTTCAATGGCGCGCTTGGCGTGAAGCTGCCCCTTGACGTCGCGGAAATCCACGCTGTATTGGCTGGCTTGCGCCAGCATGGCGGCGCTATCCACTTTGGCCGGTATGAACTCGCGCGTCTCGTTGATGAAGTCCACAACTTCCGGCAAAGAGCTCAGGCCGTAAACCTGTAACTCCTCCACCACTGCCGCCTCGCAGGCGTTTTCCACCGGCAGGACCATCCGCTGAATACCCTTCTGACGCGTCATGGCGGCAATCGAAAGCGCACCCTTGATGGGGCGCAGGCCGCCATCGAGCGAAAGCTCACCCAGAAACAAGGTGTTCTTGAGGTCGGTTTTCAAAAGGACGCCGGTGGTGCCCAGGATGCCCAGTGCGATGGGCAGGTCAAATCCGGACCCTTCCTTCTTCACGTCCGCCGGGGCGAGGTTGACCGTGATGTTCTGGAAGGGAAAGTCCAAGCCGCAGTTTTTGATGGCGGATTTGATGCGCTCGCGGCTTTCGCGCACCGCGGCGTCGGGAAGACCCACGGTAGTGAAATTGGGCAATCCGGCGGAAATATCCACCTCGACCTCGACCGGATAGGCGTCAATGCCGAAGACCGCAGCGCTGAGAGCTTTGAAAAGCATAGGGATGACTCCCTACGGGAAGATGCCGAGGACTCGACGAGTTCGGGCGACCGCTCCCGTGCGCGCCCCCCTGATCCGCGAGTCCTTAATAGACCTGGGAGTATACCAGAACTGGCCGGTCCTGGAAAACGCGCGCGTGGCGCGTACGACCCTTCGCGCCTAACCTGGGCAGGTCCGGGGCGAGAGAAAGGACGGCCTTGAAAGATTAGACTTGAAAGATTAGACTTGACAAACTCCATCCAACGGGCTACACTAGTAGCGTATGGCAAGGTGCGGAGCTTTCTCACGGACGAGAGCCGGTTGGGCGGCTGAGCTCACCCTGGCGACCATAAGTCCGTGCAAGCCGAAAAGCAGTCCCTATGCAGGGTTTCACTTTGGACTTTCCACTATTCCGCCGTGGCGGGTGACTGTCCTCCGGCCACCGCGCCGCAAAGAAAGAATTCTTTTTCGGAGGTGTATAGTTTACGCAACCTGTGCGTTTGGCTGGCAACGCAATATATGACGTGCAAAATCTGGGTCGCCCGCGGGGGTGGTTTTTTCTTTTGAGCGAAGCAACCGGCGATACCAGCCTAGGGATGCCGCAATCTGTTGAATGCTTGTAAGGCGGAGGGTTCGCCTAGGAGCTGGTGCCGGTGGAATCAAAAGCGTGGTAGTATGAATCGGTGCTTCTAAATGTTGGCGACATTATCCCGAATTTTCTCAGTTCCCCCTCGGTGTTGATTCTGCTAGACTGGATGGCCGGTACCACGGAGACAGAATAAATGCCACTTGAGCAGCGACAAGCCATAATGAAGCAGGTCGAGGAACTGCGTGCAGGGAGGGCCCTCATCTGCTTTTTCAACTTTGACCGGGATAGTGCTCCTCTCATTGCGGGGTTGCAGACCAATTTCGCCCCTGACACAAAGGAGCCGCTCTTTCGCGTAATGAAGGAGACACTTCAGAAGGGGCAAAAGATTGATCTTTGCCTGTACACGCGGGGCGGTGATACGAACGCTGTCTGGCCGATTGCGAGCCTGTTGCGCGAATTCGATCCGGATTTTAATGTCATAGTGCCGTTTCGCTGCCATAGTGCGGGCACTCTTCTCGCGCTGGGATCTAAGAAAATTGTTATGACGTTGCTGTCAGAGCTGAGCCCAATAGATCCAAGCACCGGCAACCAATTCAATCCGCCCGAGAACGAGCTGCAAATTCAGAAGAAACTCCCAATCAGCGTGGAGGACGTACAGCAATACAAGAATTTCATCCTTAACCAGTTGGAGGCAGGCAAGAATGATGGCCCACCTCTGGAAAAGGAGCTGCTAGGTCCCTTTTTGAAGCGGCTTACCGAGTTGGTGCATCCACTTGCCCTTGGCAACGTTCACCGGGCTCATCTGCAAATCAAACAATTGGCAAGGAACCTGCTTACGTCGCATCCAGTCGAGGGTCGCGATGTTGAAAAAGCTATCGAGTCGTTTACCAGCAGGTTCTATTCGCATTTGCATATGATCAATCGGGACGAGGCACGCGAGATACTGAGTAATCAGCAGATCGAATTTGCGGATCAGAACTTGGCGAGGTTGCTTGACGATTTACTTCGTAGCTACGAGGATGATTTCGAGCTTAGGAAACCATTTTTCATAGGCGCACGTTTGGGGGACCTTCCCACAATGGAAGCCCGTTTCATAGGCGGCGCGATAGATTCGAAGGCATGGTCATATCTTTTTGAAACGTGTGCTACGCTTCGACAACAGTCTCAGCTTCCGCCCAATGTGCAAGTGCAGCTACCTCCTGGCCAGCCTATGCCTTTGATTCCAGGCCTGCCGAGGCAATATAATGTGGAAGTCACATCGCAACGCTGGATGCACAACAAAGATCCGAAAGGTATAACAAAATGAATATATTCGAAAGCGAACAATTGTCGGTATCGACGGCGCAAGAGGAGAGCAACTATTTCACGGGGCAACCACCAGCCGTCCTGGAGCCCAACCCAAACGCGATCCTGCCGCCTGGCCTTTACCGAGTTATTGACGGTCGCCTATATCGTGTCGTCCAGGCCGTGGCTCCCTCAATTCAGCTTCGTTGTGAAGAAATCCAAGCTCATTGATCCTTTCCAATCAAGTGGTCGGCATCGTATATGATCGGATGATCGCAGTTGACACGTCGGCTGTCATTGCGCTTCTCAACCCGAAGGACCAGTTCCACGATCTAGCACGCGAATTCTTCGAGAATACCGAGGGGTTCATTTGGCTCGCGCTGAACGTCACGACCCACGAACTGTTTACGCGTACTCGTTACGACCAGGGTTTGCGCCAAGCGCTGTCCGGGTATGACTTCTTGAGGGGAGAGCGGTTTTCCCTTCTCAAGTTCGACACCGCAGACGAAACATCCGCCCGTCAAATCCTACAAAAATACGACGACCAAAATCTCAGTTTTCACGATGCGCTGTGCGCCGCCGTGATGATGCGAGAGGGAATCTTTAAAGTCTTTTCCTTTGACCGGGACTTCTGGGTTTTTGGTTTTGAGGTACTGCCAGGCATGACCGGCCCCGGATAGCGACTTCAAGCTGCCTGCGCTAGCTCGGTGAACGGCAGACTCGCCGATTGCCTCCAGCTTCGGCCAGGGTCACTTGGTGGATGTTCACGGACCTTAGTCATATGCGCAGGTTGCGTAAAGTACAGACTTCCCTTCTTTTTTTGCAGGAACGATGCGGGAATGTCTATGAAAACAAAGGACCGCTGTGGAAAAGGGGGGGGGCGAAGCGGGGATGTTTATGAAAACAAAGGTAGTTATCCGTTCAAGGCCGGAATATATATGAAAACAGGCAGGTTAATGTTTTCAGCCGAGATCAGCCACAACATACTTTCGTATCCTCCGACGCGGCGGGGCTTGAGGGGAGGCGAAATCTTTGACATCGCAATTTGCGAGGTCAAAAGAAGGAAGCTGGGGCCGGACATGGCTCTGGCAGATGCACCGCGAAGAAGTTCTTTTTTTGAACGAACGATGCGGGAATGTCTATGAAAACAAAGGACCGCTGTGGAAAAGTGGGGACGAGGCGCGAATGTCTATGAAAATAAAGGTGGTTATCCGTTCAAAGCGGGTATGCATATGAAAACAAGCAGGTTAATGTTTCCAGTGGAGATCAACCAGATCCAACTTTCTGACAAATAGTCCAACCCCTTAGATCAGAGCAATCTTCATCTCATTAGGGACTTAATGTCCTTGCTCGCACGACGCCGGCAACGAGTCCCCGCGCCTGCGGGCTTCGAGTAAGGCGCTAGAGGCGCGAGCCGCGCGTCTTGGCGATCTGGCGGGGACGTGGCTGGCAACAAGGGCAGAAGTGGCTGCTGCGCCCCGCGATCACCATGCGCCGGATCGGCCGGCCACAACGACGGCAGGGTTTGCCGGTGCGCTGGTAAACGCGCAGGCGCTGGGCGTAATTGCCGGGGCGGCCCTCGATGTCCACGTAGTCGCGGAAGCTGGTGCCCTGGAGCTTCACGGCGTGCTCGAGGACTTTCCTGACCGCCCTGAAAAGGCGGCGGGCTTTCCGGGCGGAAACCCGGCCGGGCTGCGCCAGCGGATGGATGCGGGCCACAAAAAGCGACTCATCCGCATAGATGTTGCCGAGCCCGGCCAGCAACCGCTGGTTCATCAGCCAACTCTTGATGGCGCCGCGACGGGCGCGCATGGCGCTCAGGAACTGCTCCTCGGTCACCTGCTGCGCGTCCGGACCCAGTCGGTCGAACGCGGCTTCCAGCTCCTCACGCGTGCAGGAGCGCATCCTGCCGAACCGCCGCACATCGCGAAACCGCAACTCCTCGCGCTCGCCGAGCGCCAGCAGCACGTGTGTGTGCGGCTCGAGTGGCGCTTGGCGCGCGGAGACCGTGAATTGCCCGGTCATGCCGAGGCGCACCAGCAGATAACGCGGCGGCTGGTTTTCGGCGCTGAGCTCGAGGGCGAGCGCCTTGCCCTTGCGCTGCACCGAAACGATGGCGCGCCCCTCAATCTCGGCTGCGAATTGCTCCGGCGACCCAACAATGACGCCCGGATGGCGGACCTCAACGGCAAGGATGCGGCGTCCCAGAGCATGCCTCTGGAGGCCCTGGGAAACGGTTTCGACTTCGGGGAGTTCAGGCATTGGGCAATCTACACAGAGCGACATAAGTTATGTCGCTCTGTATAACAACGAGGGCCAGAACGCGCGTCGGGCTCCCGGAGCCACCCCGGAGTTTCATGGGGAGAGCGATAATGCAGGCGCCGGTGGCAGGCAGCAGGTCCAGATTCGCCAAGCCCTCGAGGTGATAGAGGCCTGCCGCCATGGTGAAGTGATGGACCTTGAAATCCTGCGATGGCCCGTAGTCAACGCTCGGCGTGTCAATCCCGATGCACACCGGATGGGCA
>JBAVYG010000802.1:0-2245 GCA_049698675.1 Terriglobia bacterium | reverse complement strand
GCGACTCACCTTCATCAGAGATCCGGGCTGGACACTATAGCCACAACTGTTTTGCTTGGTAAAGCCAGTAGTTGATTTTCCGCCGAAAGAAGCGGGGCTCGGGGGTGGCGGTAGGGGCGTGGTCTACAAGGCCGAGGACACGCGCCTGCGCCGGTTTGTCGCGCTGAGCACCTCGGCGGCGATCATTTACGTGAAGATCCGGAAATCTGATGCTTGACCGGTCCCTTCTTACTTGCATACAATTGCTTCCGGTTTTGCGAGACTGAATTGGCTTCCCTACTGACCATCGTGTTCATTGACGTGGTGGAATCGAGCGCCGCCAAGCGCGACGTATCGCTGGGGCGGGATAGCCGCGAGCGCGACCACGCCTATCTGGAAAAAGTCCAGAGCCCCTATTTCAATCTGATCCGCGATTGTTACCGTGCCCATGGGGGGAAGGAAGTAAACACCATGGGCGACGCCTTCTATCTCGTGTTTGAAGATCCTCTCGAGGCAACGCGCTGCGCGATGGAGATTCAGAGAAAGCTGGTTGCCGAGCCCATCGAGACACCGCGGGGGCCTTTGCAGTTGCGCATTGGGATTCATTCTGGATACCCGGAGATGTTCGAAGGAACATACCACGGCACGGACGTGGACACGGCAGCGCGGGTGGAGGCCTCGGGCACGGCGCAGCAGATCTTGCTTTCCTCCGCCACCTACGAACTGGTCCGCAACATGACCGACGTTCGGTTTCACCGGCTGGGCGAGTTCACGCTGAAGGGGATAGGCGGGGAGGTCCTGTGGGAGGCGGACTGGGACGGCAGGGGTCCACGACCGACAGCGGTCCCGCCGTTGACCGTTCAGCCCAGAAAAAAGAGGCGGGGCCGGTTTGGAGTTGGGGCGGTAGCGTTACTTGCCCTCGTGTGCGGCATTGCTTATTTCTTTGCGCACCAACGGCACTTGAGAGGGCTCACCGAAAAGGACACCGTAGTCCTGGCCGATTTTGCCAACAACACGGGGGACGCGGTTTTCGACGATACTCTGAAGACGGCCTTAAGCGTGGCGTTAAACCAGTCGCCGTTCTTGAATGTTCTGCCCGAGAGCAAGCTGGCAGCAACGCTGAAGCTGATGGCCCGCCCGGCGAACACGACGCTCACCCCTGAGGTGGCGGGCGAACTGTGCCAGCGGGCGGGAGGCAAGGCGTACCTTGCCGGGTCCATCAGCAATCTGGGCAGCCAGTATGTGCTGGGGCTGAAGGCTGTGAACTGCCAAAGCGGCGACATGCTGGCGCAGGAGCAGGTCACCGCCGCGGCCAAGGAGAAGGTGCTGGACGCGGTGGGAGTGGCGGCGGCGAAGCTGCGCGGGGAACTGGGCGAATCGCTGGCCACGGTGCAGAAGTTCGACGTGCCGCTCGAACAGGCCACGACGTTTTCGCTCGAGGCGCTGAAAGCGTACAGCCTGGGTAGAAAGGCCGTTGGGGAGGAAGGTCCTGCCGCTGCGCTGCCCCACCATCAACGCGCCATTGAGCTCGATCCGAACTTTGCCATGGGGTACTGGGCAGTAGGCGGCGATTACCTGGATCTGGGCGAGTTCGGGCGGGCCAGCGAATACTTCACCAAGGCGTTCCAGTTGCGCGAACATGCCAGCGAGCGGGAAAGGCTGATCATTACGGCCGACTACTATTTGAATGTAAGGGGGGAACTGGACAAAGCGGCACAGGCATACCAGGAACTCATCGAAAGTTATCCGCGAGATCTCGCGGCACACAACGGGTTGGGCACGGTCTTTAACATGCGCGGACAGTATGAGAAGGCGGTGGACACCTTCCGCCGAGGTATTCGCCTCGACCCTGAAGCAGTCGCCCAATATGTAAACGTTGGCAATAGCCTGCTGGCCTTGCAACGGTTCGAGGAAGTGCGGCAGCCGATCCGGGAGGCTCAGGCGCGGAAACTGGATAACTATATATTCCACATGCAACTCTATGCCCTGGCTTTTCTGAAGCCGGATGCTGCGGACATGGCGGAGGAGCAGAAGTGGTTTACGGGCAGGCCGGAAGAAAATTATGGGCTGTCGCTGGCCTCCGATACCGAGGCCTATGGGGGTCATCTAAACAGGGCGCGGGAACTGACCCGGCAGTCTGTCGAGTCCGCCCTGCGCGCAGACAGCAAGGAAACCGGGGCGATTTGGCAGGAGAATGCCGCTCTCCGCGAAGCCGCTTTCGGCAATGCCGCGGAAGCGAAACAGTCCGCGGCGGAAGGGCTAAAGC
>JBAVYG010000801.1:0-1550 GCA_049698675.1 Terriglobia bacterium | reverse complement strand
AGGGTACGACTGGGCGGCCTGTTCCGTTCGGAGGATTATCCGGCTCCCGAAGAACTTCGTTCCAAGTTCTCTTTCGAAACCAAAGTGATGCCTCTGCCGGATGCAGGCGACTTCCGAGTCACACTGGGCGACGAAGAGAAAGAGCGAATCAAGCGTCAGATCACCGCCGCCGTTGAGGCATCGCTTCAGGTGGCGAGTCGTGAGCTTTGGCAGCGGCTGTATGAGGCTGTCAGTCACTTGGCCGAACGCCTCCGAGCCTACAAAGTGACGGGGGAGGGGGTTGAACCCCAACAGCCCGTTGACGACGTGTAAGTTATTGATTTTACGTGGTCGCAAAACCGCCAAAAACGCGAAATGCGCCCCAGTTGGGCACGTGTAGGGCACACGGAAAATAACAGTCTCCAATACTATTATAGCACGCCAGCGACATCACTGGACTTTGATCTTGCCTCGATCCAGGCCGCGAAGAGTTCCTTCGATGTCTCTCATGGTTTCGAGCATTCCCTTCGCCTCAGCGTCCCGACCGTCAAGTTCTTCGGCGAAATCAGGGTCGGTAGGATACAGGAACTCCATGTAATCCCGTTCGTCGAGGTCGAGGATGAACTGACGGATGTTCTCGAGGCCCACCTGCGTACGGCCTTCGAGAAGGGCAATGATCTCAGACTTCGTGTTCGATTCGTCTTGCATATTCACTCTCCTTCGGATGCTGCCTCAGCGTGATCGGCTGCCTCTCCCAGGCGGGCGGTTAGGGCACGAAGCCAGATGCGTGGGTTGGGTCCGTGAACGACGCGCCCTAGGAATCCCAGCCGTTCCGCCACATTAGCCCGATTCTGCCGGATAGCCTCTTTCGTGGTGGCGACGTAAGCAGCGAGGAAGGCTTCGATGCTCTGGGGCTTGGAAAACAGGTACGTCGCGTGACCCAGTTGGGGTGTCTCGACCGCGATCACCCTCGGGAGGTCAAGGATATACTCGTCGCGGAAAAGGTAGAGCAGTCTCGCCCGCCGGCAGAGCTGCTGGTAGAAGAACGAATCGTAATCTGGTTTCCACGAGATCTGGACGATGTCAAAGTCGCTGGGAATACCGAGGTCCCAGCAGAGGCTGCGCAGTTGCTCCCTTTCCAAAGGCTCGCGCTCGATGCGGGCACGAATTTGGCCCAGGGCGTTGGAAAACTCGCCAAACCGATGGTAGCTCCTGCGGGCTGTCTCAATTTGCTCGGTAATGTTGGCAGGAACCTTCACGTGGATGCGGCTCGGCAAGGCGGTTTCCCACTTAACCAGGTTCCACTGACCATTCCGATGACGGTACTTACCCATCTGGACGAACGTTCCCTGCAACTCGACCTTGGCCCCCAATAGGTGTCTCCACGGGTTCCAGGTGGAGTCCCATCTCATCGGCATAGCTGATTGGTCGAGTGTCACTTCGAGTTTCCGCCGGACATCGCGGTAGATGGCACGATCATTGTAGAAGTCAAAATTCCGCAACGGTGCGTGGAACCGGCGCTCCCGGTGCTCGGGCTGGAAAGACAGGATTTGGGTCGCGAAGAACGTCTG
>JBAVYG010000800.1:0-6945 GCA_049698675.1 Terriglobia bacterium | reverse complement strand
GGTGACCCATGCTCTCGTCGCTCGCTGAATTCAAAAAAGAAGGAGCGCTCAAAAAAGAAAGAGCATTCCCCTGCACCTCTTTTAGAAAGAAAAAGCTCTTGAATTCCAAGAGAGAATCTACTCGCTTACCAGCAAACAAAAAATCCGCCTGCCCATAGCTACTGAGAATTGCATAATATAGTGACAATTACGCGGGTAGCGTGGGCATCTTGCCCGCTGGCTCGGGAGCGTCCCGCTTCCGCTCAGTGCGCGGGCAGGATGCCCACGCCCCAGCGGGCGAGACGCCCGCGCTACGAATACAGTTCGTCACTATATTTTGAAATCCTCAATAAGTGGGAAGTTCAAAGAAACCAATCCTATCGCCTGAAGGAAAAACAACGATGACGCGAGCTACGTATTCTAAATCGCGGAGTGGCGCTGGCGCTTCCCTTGACTCATCGTATTCAAAGCGTGCACCAAGGAGAGAAAGAGTAAGCTCGAAGCCAGCCCCGGTTAGCCGCACCGTAGTCCGAGTCACCTCTGCAATGGTCCCAGAGAAAATACCACCTCCATACGAAGGCGTGAACACGAACCGCATTGGTAGTTTTTCGCTGTTCCATTTTCTGAACAGCGAAAAAGCTTCTTCCTCCGAAGAGAACATGTTCCTCCTAACCACCCAATGTTTCTAGGTGCTGGTGTCATTTAGAATCGGAGATCGATTCGACCTGTAAATCTCCGATGCACTTCTTGCCAAAGTTCTGCGGGAAGCCTCCCGGCCTCTTCTAATCCTTGGGGGGTTAAGACGTAGAGGTCTTCGGCGAACTGTCTGGCCATGGCGAGCCTTTCGAGCGATTCCACCGCCTGGATGTAGGCCTCCGCCACCGAAGGATCGTCTCCAATAGCGAAAACGGGTCCAGCCATAGCTACTCTTCCCAAATCCGTTGACAGAATCCGGATGGAGCCGGACCTGCTCGCCGAAGCTAATAACTGCCGTTCTTCAGCCGTTGACATTGTTTCCACCTCCCGTTCAGCCGTTAACATCATTTCCATCGTTTCAGGCCGTATTATAGCGCATAGCCACGGTCACTGCTTTTGTGCGCGTGGGCTTTTCCTTCGATGACGAACCCACGGTCAATTCCCAAGACGAATTGGCCGTGGCTACCTCCCGAAGCCCGCCGGTACACTTCGTGGCACGTCAGCAACCCCTGCCCCCTTGTTGAAAACCGAGTAGCCCACTCGTGATATCATGTAGTGGAGGGCCCCAAAAGGGTCGGAATGGGATGCAGAAATGACGATCAAACTCAAACCCGAACAGGAACGGATCATTCAAGCGGAGATCGAGAGCGGTCACTTCCGCAGCCCTGATGAAGTGCTCGATCACGCCTTGGCCGCATTGAAAGAAAAAGAGCACAACCGCAAGGGCGCAACGCGACGGAAGAATCTGGCGCAATTCCTGATGGAGTCTCCGCTGGCTGGCGCAGAGTTGAACCTGGAGAGGCAAAAGGACTACGGCCGCCCCATTGAGCTATGAGCGGGTTCCTACTCGATACGAATGTGCTTTCCGAGTTCAATCGACGCGGCGAGCCAAACCGGCTGGTGAAACAGTGGCTTGAAGCAGCCGACACCGATTCCCTTTACGCCAGCGTCCTCACCTTCGGAGAAATCCGCTTGGGAGTCGAGCTTCTTCCTCCCAGCAAGCGGCGTACGCAGTTGGAGCAATGGCTTGATCGGGACTTGCCTGAATGGTTCGAGGGCCGAATCCTGCCGGTCGATTAGTCAATTGCAGATCGGTGGGGGTTGCTTCGCGCCCAGGCACAGATGAAAGGGCGACCTCTCTCGGTCATTGACGCCCTGCTCGCGGCGACCGCCCTCCAACACAACCTTACTATCGTGTCACGCAATGTGAGTGACTTCTCGATTGTCGGACTGGCCGTGGTTAACCCCTGGGAGCCCCCGAGCCCATGAAGCCTGGCCGGTTCGTGTTTGGATTTGTCGAAATAAATTCAAAGTAGCCCACTACCGGCGGGCTGGCGCAGAGCGTAGCTCTGCGAGCCACAGACAAGACTGAAATCAGGTGAGCCGATCACTCTCAAAAAGCTTGGCGCGTTGAGTGGATATGACCAGCGCTAATGTAGGACGCTGAAGCGCAGAGCTGCGCTCTGCGCCAGCCAGCGCTGACGCGCGAAGCCTCGCATTGATCGACAATTAGGCCCAGCCGGGAAGGATGTGTATAATATGGGTATGGGTAACCGTGTGATCCGCGTCTCCGATACCGAGGCGGTGGGCAATTTTGGGTCGCTGCTGGATGAGGTGCGCTCGGGCGCTGAAGTGGTGATCGAGCACGAGGAGCGGGCCGTGGCCGTGGTGCGCGCGGTCGAGCCGCCACACCGCACCATCTCGGAGTGCATCGCGCTGGCCGAGGCGCACGCGAAAGAACTGGGCTATGAACCCACTCTTGACCCGGACTTCGCCGCCGACGTCGCAGACATTATCGGTAACCGCCAACCGTGGAAGCCGCTCGCGTGGGAGTGATTCTCGATTCCAGCATTCTGATTGCGGCCGAACGAGCGGGGCAAACCGTTCGGCAGATACTGTCCGATGTACGCGCGGCGCAGGGTGAAATCGCTGTTGGGCTCTCAGTGGTGACCATCGCAGAGCTCCTTCATGGAGCTTACCGCGCGGGGTCCGAGGCCCGGCAGCGGCGGCGGCTGGAGTTTATCGACGAACTGTGCCGGGACGTGCCCCTGTACCCCGTGACACTTGAAGTGGTCCGACTGGTAGGCAAAATCGAAGGCCAGGAGGAGGCCAAGGGCGTGCGGATCTCTTTCGAAGACTTGCTGATTGGCGCGACCGCATTGCATCTGGGCTACTCGGTCGTTACACACAATGTCCGTCATTTCGGCTTAATCCCCGGCCTGTCTATCGTGCAGTTTTGAAGAGCGGATTTGGGCTTGAGAGGAGCCCACGGTCAGGACTGCACTGACCGTGGCTACCCGCTCCCCCATGCGGTGCTACCTGCTTCGACATCATCCGAAGGCGCGTTAGCGGCGATATCATGTGGCCCACGGCGAACAGCCGTGGGATTACGCTCGGAGTGGGGAGTGAGTCCCGATCTGATCGGGACGACATCAGAATCCGGCTCGGTCCATCGTGCTGATGTCGCCCCTGCCGGGGCTCAAAAAAACATTCCATTTCCCGATTTACCCACGGCTGGCGCCGTGGGCCACATGATGACGCCCGCTACGCGGGCTTTCGAGCGCCTCTGCATCGCCATACCGCTGGCTGGCGCAGCGTGCAGCTCTGCGAGCCACAGACGAGACTGAAATCAGGTGAGCCGATCACTCTCAAAAAGCTTGGCGCGTTGAGTGGATATGACCAGCGCCAATGTGGCACGCTGAAGCGCAGAGCTGCGCTCTGCGCCAGCCAGCGTGCGGTGCGACCCGATACCCGCTGCGGAAGAAATTTGGCGACTAATCACTTCCGGCTGTATAATTCCGCGCTGGCTTTTGGATCAAGAGGGTGCTGGGTAACCGGCAATTCGGCTAGCTCATTATTAATGATGGGCGGCTATGCATGGTTTGCCGGCCGGTAACAAGGAGGGAAACAATGAAACGATTTCTCATTGCGGTTCTGGCAATGGCGGTTATTGGCGTAGTGGCAGAGAACGGGCTCGGCCAACGTAATCCTCGCGGAGCGGTGAAGATAAGCGTGGGGAGCAAAACGATCTCGGTAGAATACGGACGCCCTTCGTTGAAGGGCCGCTCGGTGGCCGACATGCTCGCGCAGTTGAAGCCGGGGGATTTCTGGCGGCTCGGCGCCGATAAATCCACCACTTTTTCGACTACGGCCGATCTGGAATTTGCTGATGTGACAGTCCCGAATGGCGAGTACAGCCTCTGGGCAGAGCGGGAAGCAGACAATTCCTGGAAGCTGGTGTTTAACAAGCAACACGGTCAGTGGGGTACGCAACACGATGCTTCACAAGACCTGGCTTCTGTACCCCTGAAGGAGATCAAGGCTTCCAAATCTGTGGAGACGGTTACAATCAACCTCACCATGGTAGGCACCGGGGGAGTCATCGCCATTCAGTGGGGCGACATGGAGCTGACAGCTTATTTCAAAGCGAAGTAGTCCGTCAGGGCGGCGCGTTACGAAGCGCCCTCGGCGCCGGGCCAGCCCAGGCGCAGAGAAGCGCCGAGAGCACGACCGTATTTGGGGATGGGCGGGGTGAGCCGAAGGGCAATCCGTGCGGCGGGCCTGTGACTTTCCGAAAGAGGTCCGCAGATTACGCAGATTGCACAGATTAAGAAGCACGCAGGGACGAACCGGCTTCTTGCTCTCGTGTTCGCCCTCTCTGTGTAATCTGCGCAATCGGCCTAATCTGCGGAGTAGCCTTATCACGTGAGCCTGTTTCGTTCTTCCCGTCAAGGCCTTTGCCTGGCTGTGTTTGATAAAAATTGGCAATAATGAAGATAGAGAGATTTTGAAACAATTCTCCCATCAGGAGTGTCTATGCTCCTGGGAAATTTTTTTGGAGGAGTAAGCGTAATCATGGCAATTATCGTCGTAGTGGGTGGACTGCTCGCGGGCGCAGCTATTCTTGCAGCTCTTAAGAACACGAGCAAATCAAGGGAGTCAAAGGTTACCAAGCTGGACATTGGCTAGCCCTGGGATCCTGCCGGGTTGGCCTGCATCCCAACGGATAATTAATCCGACAACTTGCGTTGATCGCCAAGCTCATGCGCAAAGGGGTTGGTGTGCACGGTGAGGGGGCAACGCGAGAGTTGTGCGCGCTCGCAGACTTCGGCGGCGCATGCTAAGAGTTGTTACTGGCCGCTCGCGCCACCCGCAGGGGTCTTTCCCTGTGGGGCATAGTAACCGGGACGGGTGCGGACCGCGAGTTTGGTGTGACTGCCACGTGCAAAGGCATCGATGCGGACGGCACGAAAGGTTCCGTCTTTTCTGGTATTGCTGGGATAGTAGGCAAGAGTGTATTGGTTCCGAATATCGTGAGCAATCTGCTCGCAAGTGCCCTGAACCTCATCGAGAGATCTTGGACGGTAGGCTTGTCCGCCGGTCGCATCTGCGATCTTCTCGAGGATCTTGGCAGCCCGACTGGCGCTGCCGCCGTGTATTTTGAACAGCCCTCCGGGTTCTTCCGAACCCAGCAAGCCAATCGTGTAGATGACGGCATTCGATTTCTGGGCGTAGCGAAGCAGTTCCTCGAAGGAGTAACGGCTGGCGTTGTCTTCTCCGTCGGTAATAACCAGCAGGACCTTTTTATCGCGGTTGCCGAGTTTCACATGGTCCAGCGAGGCGTAAACGGCGTCGTAAAGTGCTGTCCCGCCCCTCGAATCAATCTTATCCAGAGCGCTTTTCAGGTCTTCGATATTGCTGGCAAAGTCTCCTGGGGTGTCGAGGTAATAGACATCATTGAAATTGACCACGAAAGCTTGGTCTTGCGGATTGGAGGTCTTCACAAAAGTCAGGGCCGCTGCATTCACCGCCTCCCGCTTCTCGCGCATGCTGCCGCTGTCGTCGATCACAATGCCCATGGTAACAGGGATGTCGGCGTGGCTGAATACTGAAAGGTTTTGAGGCGCCCCGTCTTCGTAAACCCGGAAGTCTTCCGGCTTGAGGTCGTTTGCGATGTGACCTTTCTTGTCGAGCACCGTGGCGTGCAGGACCACAAGGTTTACGTCAACATTAATGGTATATTCCCGGCCCTTCTTCTCCGCCGAGGGTGTGTGAGGATTGGCAGGTTGGGCCGTCTGCGCGGGAAGGTAGTTCGAGAGTGCGAAGGCCACGCAAAGTAGGGCGAAGCTGCCAATGGTCTTTCGGGTCCTTAAACTCAGGCTATTGTGTGGGAGCATAGTATCCAGTGCGTGAGTATATCTGGAGCGGAGGCAGTCCTCTGGGGGGATTGAGCTTTACCTTGATACGCCTCCACCGGCCATCGCGAACAAGGTTCGAGGGGCGGTACCCGATGACGTACTGGTTCCTCAGCTCAATGGAGATTTTCTCGGCGATGTCGGGTAGCTCGTTCGTATCCTCGACGCTGAACATTCGGCCTCCGGAGACCTCCGCCAAGTCTGCCAGCAGGCTAGGTCCACCAGCTTCCTCTGGAGTACGCGCGCGGGAGGAGAGCGGCTCAAATATGCCCACCGCATAAATTTGCACGTCGGACTCCCTGACTGCCCGCTTGATGTCGTTTTCCGTGTACCGGCTGTGGTTGTCGTCGCCGTCGGAGATCACCAGCAAGGCTCTCCGATTGGTCGTGGCTTTCTTCATTTCGCTCATCCCCAGGTAAATGGCGTCCAGCAACGCAGTTCTTCCTCCCGATTTCACAAACAGCAACCGATCCTGAATGTTCTCGAACTTCGCGGTGAAGCCCGTGATCAGGTTAGGACGGTCACTGAAGCTGATGAGCATAAACTCATCCTGGGGATTAGATGTCCTGAAAAACTGTAAGGCTGCTTCCTTGGATTTCTGGATCTTGTCGCTCATGGAGCCGCTGCTGTCAAAAATCAGGCCGACCGAGATGGGCGCATCTTCGGTGGAAAACGCTTCGATCTTCTGTTCGACTTTCTCATCAAACACCTGAAAGTTGGTCTGCTCGAGGCCTGTTACAATCCTATCGAACGGATCGGTGACCGTCACATTGACCACCACCATGTTGACGTCCACCTGAAAGGGTGCAACATGGATATCTGGTTTGCGGATGGTGATCCGCGAAGATTCGGACGCGCCGGGGGGTTGCTGTGCGCTATGCTCATCGGCCGCCCTGGAGGTAGCTGCAACTCCCAAAATGCTCCATGCGGCGAGGCTCAGAACCCAGAGTCGGGAAACTCGACGCATTGAAAGTGCTGTCATTCTCACGGCCCGCCGCAGACAAGTGGGCGCCCCTCCCCAGCTTTTGCGACTCTACCGGTTCATCGACGTCTTCATTCTAGCACAGTTCTTGTT
>JBAVYG010000799.1:0-11540 GCA_049698675.1 Terriglobia bacterium | reverse complement strand
CCCGCGGTGCCCTCCCGCCTCTTGCCCTGCTCGCCTCTCATGGCTCTTTCATAGAACTTTTGACAGAACCGATAGATTCCGGCTCGTACGCCGCGTTGGTAAGGTTCCCAAACTAGTGGACGGTAGATAGCCGCATCCAAATTGCGGTAACATGGACCCGGAACAAATAGAGGGCTTCTTCAATGCAATCGCTGCTTCACGATGTTCGCTACGGCCTGCGCATGCTGTTGAAGAATGCCGGCTTTACGGTCGTGGCGGTTGTGACGCTCGCGCTGGGTATCGGAGCGAACACAGCGATCTTCACGATCGTGAACACGGTGCTCCTGCACCCCCTACCTTACCCGGACTCAGGCCGCATCGTAAACATCGGGCGCTCTGGCTCAGGCGGTGACTATTCAGATGACCTTCCGATGTTCACCTTCTGGCAGCAGAACAACCCCGGCTTTGAGGATCTCGGAGCCTACCGTGGCGCCGCCAGCAGCGTAAATGTGAGCGGCGGCGACCGGCCGGAGCTCGTGCAGGCATTGAAGGTCTCGCGAAATTACTTCCGGTTGTTTGGCGCAAACCAGATCCTGGGGCGCACGTTCAACGCGGCAGAGGACCTGCCGGGGGGAGCGAGCGCCCTGCTGATGAGCTTCGGCCTGTGGCAGCGCCGGTTCGGGGGCGATCAGTCCATACTGGGCAAAGCCATTACGCTGGGTGGTGCATCGTACACCGTTATTGGCGTCCTCTCTCCTCACTTCAAGCCTTACCCAGCGGCCGAGGTTTGGATTCCCTTACAGGCAGATCCCAACAGCACCGACCAGGCGCACATCTTGATGGTTGCCGGACGGCTCCCTCGCGGCACAACACTGGCGCAAGCCAATTCCTGGATGAAGGTGTTAGGTAAGCGCTACGTCCAAGCGCATCCCGAGCAGCTCGGCAACGATGACAAAGTCGGCGCGGTCCCCATGCAGGAGCGGTTGACGGGAGACGTCCGGCCGGCCTTGCTGATCTTGCTGGGCGCGGTGGGGCTGGTGCTGCTCATCGCCTGTGCGAACGTAGCCAATCTATTGCTCGCGCGTGCTCTGGGCCGCCAAAGGGAACTCATTGTGCGCGCCGCCATGGGCGCGGGCCGCGCGCGGATCATACGGCAACTCCTCACCGAAAGCCTGCTGCTGGCGGTGGCGGGCGGGGCGCTTGGCCTGGGCGTCGCCTCCTTGGGTGTGCAGGGGCTGCTCGCGTTGGCGCCGGGCGGCCTGCCACGCATACAGGAGATGGCGCGAGTGCCGGCGCTCGATGCCCGGGTGGCCGGCTTTAGCGTGGTGCTTTCGGTGGTTACCGGTGTCCTCTTCGGTCTCCTTCCCGCCTTCCAGCTTTCGCGCGTCGATCTGGCTTCGTCGCTGAAGGAGTCGAGCGGACGGACCGGCACGGGGCTGAAGCAGGGCCAAACGCGCGCTGCTCTGGTCGCTGCTGAAATGGCTATCGCGGTTGTCTTGCTGTGCGGCGCAATGTTGCTCATCCGCAGCTTCATGGCGCTGCACCGTGTACAACCGGGTTTCAACCCAAGAAACCTCCTGACGATGAAGGTGGTTCTGGCCGGTCCCGAAGAGGTCAACGCCGGCGCTGTGGATCGCTTGGCGCATCAAACAGTGGAGCGGGTGAGGCGCATTCCGGGAGTCAACCGGGCTACGGTGGCCAGTTCGCTGCCCACGCAAGCCATCGTGGATATGATTTTCGACATACCCGGGCGGCAGGCACAAGAGGGCTTCAAGTTTACTGGAGACGTGCTCTGGTGCTTCGTTTCCTGGAACTACTTCGACACGCTGCGGATTCCGCTCCGCTCCGGGCGATTGTTCGGTGAGCAGGAGCCGCCCCACACGGTGATCATCAATGAGGCAATGTGGCGCAAGTTCTGGCCAAAGCAGAACCCCGTGGGACAGTCCATTCTGCTCGGCGCCGGCTTAGGCCCCCAGCTCGATCAAGGAAGCACGGAGATTGTCGGCGTCGTCGGGGACGTGCACGACCGGCTTGATGCTGACCCACCGCCGACGATGTACCAAGAATGGTCGAACGTTCCGAACGTGGGGATAAGGCTGGTTAGCCAGCTGTATCCCGCCAGTATCGCGGTTCGCACAAAGGCGGGTGTGGCACCGATGAGCGTCAGCAAAGCCGTTGAGCAGGCCTTGCTGGCTCGCGACACGCAATTGCCGACGACCAAGGTTGAGACGATGGAGCAGGTGATGCTCGAGTCGACGGCGCGGGAAAACTTCAACCTCCTCCTGCTCAGCATTTTCGCCGCGACCGCGCTGCTGCTGGCCGCCGTCGGGATTTTTGGAGTAACGTCGTATACCGTCCAGCAACGGACACACGAGATTGGCATCCGCGTGGCACTCGGCGCCCAAAAGCACGACGTGCTCACTCTCTTGGTGGGTCAAGGAATGACTGGGGCTTTGGCGGGTGTGGGAGTCGGTCTGGTCGGCGCTCTGGTTTTGACGCGCTTCATGTCGAGCTTGCTTTACGGCGTCAAACCCACTGACCCACTAACCTTCGTCATCGTTTCTGTGCTCCTTACCGGGGTGGCACTGCTTGCCAGCTACCTCCCCGCGCGCCGGGCGACCAAGGTCGATCCCATGGTGGCGCTGAGGTATGAGTGAGGAGGGACAACCATCAGCCTTGGGGATTGGGTTGTTTTGCCGGCGGCAACGTAAAGAGCAACTCGACAACGAAGTCTAAAGTCACCTGAGCATACTGCGCAGGATTGGGAGGAGCGAGCCTTGACCGCCATGCTGTCCGTTGCACTTTAGCAGCGCGTTTCCCTCCCCAAACAGTGTGTACCCCCTACAACATCCGCACTCAAATATAGCCGAATGCTCCGCTCCAACCCTGCCACGGCGTGCACGCAACGATGTGCATCACGCTTTACGCTTGACGATCCAATGCACACCATCAATCAGAGCCTTGCGCACCCACTCCGCTATGACACACCAACACTGCCGTAACTCCCACTCGACACAAGTTCGCCGCAAACACGCAGGCCGTGTCACGGCGGTTGCGGGCTCTGCTCTCTATACCTATCGTTTGCTCCACGAAAGGGGTCGATTTCAGTATATAGTCAGAAAACAACCCTTTACTCCTCAGTTGGTTAGAGATACCTCCGAGCGGCGATCTAGGAAGCAACAAACAACCAAAGAATAAGGAAAACGCCTAAGAGAGTGATGGTGGCGGGGCCTGTGCAGGGCAGGAATCGCTACTGAAGGCGCTGTGGAGCGGCAGGTATTGGTGATGGTTCCAGTCGAAGACTTCTGTGTCGAGCATGTGACGATACCAGTCTCCTAACAGACCGAAGTAAATGTGCCGCTTGCTGTTCCGGAACTGCCAGGAAACACACCTCAGGACTTCCTCACTGGACGCGAGGTATAAAAACCTGTCGAAATCTGTTTCGGATTCGATCTTATCGCGAATGCCAGCATACTGCCTCTCACTCTTTGCACTCCGCTCGTATTCGAGCGCGAATGTAACGTCTCGGTCCGCCAGTCGAAGGGTCACAATTGCGTCGTAGTCCTTTGCGCTGGCGAAATTCATCATGCTATTCCTCGAGCGCACTTGGATCTCCGGTACCCATCGCACAAGCAAATCCGCGCGCAAAAGGCTGAGGTGAATGTTATTGAGTTCGAGCGAGTGGGCAACTTGAGGCTGTCTCGCGTGCTGGCTCTCCTCGCCCGGCGTGACCAGGAATCGTTCGCCGACACTCGTGAGTTCGAGCGCTCCAGTGGGCGTAATGGAGTACACGAAGGATCTGCCGACAAATGGAACCGTATGCCGCGCGATCATGCCATACTTGGTGAGCCGCCGGGCTCTCCAGTTGAAAGTTGAGCGGCACGACTCGTGCTTGCCAATCAGCATGAACTCAAACAATTGGTCGTGGGCCACGAAGCCGGAGCGCAAGACCTGACAAAGCAGCGGGTAGTCGTGCTCGGCGTTCAAGCTGATGCAGTCTTTGATGTAACGCATGGTTAATCTCCCGACAGAATTTTGGATCCAGATTATTTCCCTTCGCTCAGGGCCAAGATAACAGCGAAGGGGAAATCACACGCCCTCAAGCCTGCACACGGCCTCACGCCACGAGTTGCAAGCGTGCAATCCAGCGACGGGCGGGCGCTGGCTGTAATATGTACGTCCCCACGTCACTGCGTATCCAACTGTACGCAGGCAAAAGCAACATGCATTCCTGTTGGTCACGGCATTCGCTAAATGAAATGAGAAGGCCGCCGTCAGACTTCCACCCCCTGTTTCCGATGTGCATACGGCCAACTTCGCTTTCTTTCGCTACAACCAGGAAGCAATCCGGTTCTCGCGGCGCCGTAAGCATGTGCTTGAAGAGGATCTTGTTCTGCCCCTGCCAGACGCACGGCTCATCGCACTCGAACACACGATTGATTATCCGCAGCGGATAATTCGGGTTGAAGCCGCCGGTTGAGTTGAAGCGCGCGTGGCCGGCAACCTTCGAACGCGTACGGATCGTTCCGCTTACCGGCACGCCCGTCGTGTTGTAGTAGGCAGCTCGTGCAAACCGTCTCGGGTCGTCGAGGTCCTTGCCAAACCGCCGGCGCCACACACTACCAAGTCCTGTAATCGACACCACCATAATCGTCACGCACCCTTGAGGCGTCTATTCTTCTCGCGTTCGGCGTGAAGCTGCTCCTGTAGCGAGTTGACGAGTTTCATGTATTCCCCGTTCGAAGCAGGCAATGGCAAGCCCGCCTGGCCAACCGCATGAGCGCCGCCTTTGCCGTCGATCCTTTCCGATAGCGCCTGGAGTTGCAGGCTCAGGTCTGTTACAACGGCGGACCTTTGTTTCAGTTCCTCGCTCAGTTGATCTCTTTCGCTGGTCATGAAACGCAGATCGTCCGCTGCCTTCTTCATTCTCGCCTTGAGATCGTCATTCTCAGATGTGCTGCCTGAGATCGCCTGCCCCGACCCTGCCTCGATCGCGCGGTTGCAGTGTTCGACGTGATTGTTATACCTCTCGATGGCTTCCCTGGCAGCTTGGCGGGAGTACAGGTCATGGTTGTAAAGGTCGGTCAACATCTCCTCGGTTAGATAGCGCTCGCGCCCGCGATCGATCCAGAGTTTGGCGTAGGCAATCATGACCAGCAGCGACCATAGGGTCAGCCAGAAGCTGTATGGAAAGTACGGATTCTTAGCAGTGGCCTCGAGGAAAGCGCGGCGCCGTTCCTCCATCCACTTGCCGTAATCAACGTCATTCGGGTTGAACTGTTTCAGCAGGAAATCGTACCAGGTGTCGGACGGTTGCTGTGTGCGTCCTTGCGCCTGCGCTGCGGCCATCGGGCTGTATTGACTGCGATGAATGGAGGGTGCAGATGGTCCGCCTTGTGCGAAGCTGGAGCCGGCCGCCAACAACAGCCACACTATCATTGCCAGCAGATTGCAGCGTATCCTCATGCTCGCAAACCTCCAGGAGGACGCCGCGCAAGGCGCGCTGTCGCTGCCAGATCGGAACTCTTGAACCGCAGGTTGGCTCCGACCGAATCGGCACGAGAATGGCGCAACCGGGGGTAGATCTCCGGATCGAAGTTGGGGATGCTTACGTCGGCAGGTGGCCGGACGTGCAAGTGTGTGTGCAGAGTTCCACGTGTGTCGTCGGTCATCAGGATTTCCATCTGTCCCTTGGGCAAGTTCTTGATGTGCTCGTCGAGGGCGCGCGTCTCGCGCTCTTCGCGCTCCACGGCTTGCCCGGTCGCTTCGTATTTCTCATACCCAAATACCTTCCAACGCAGCATGGAGCGGCTACGGCGAGTAACCTCGTGCTCGGCCGACGCCTGCAGGAAGTAGCGCGCTGTTTCCTCGTCCCGGGTGCGGAGTGTCATGGTCGTGTTGGGAGCTGAGGTAACATCCTCTTTGAACCCACGACCGACCTGCATGAGTTGCGGTAATGACTGCATGGAGAACAGGAACGCCGTATGCGTGCCGCGAGCCGTTTGCAGAATTTGGGCAAAGTTCCGGTAACCGAAGGGAGCGAACTCATCCAGCACGACGCTGAACATCGGCCGGTTGCTGCGGCGCCTTTGTTCCTCGCTCTCATAACGCTTCCCAACTACGAGCTGCAAGTTCTGGAGCAGCATCTTCCCCAGGGCGCGCACGGGTTCAGTGTTCTTGTTCACGTTTAGCGTCACAAAGAGGATCAGCTCCTGCTCAATCACCTCGTCGATCGAGAGCAAGTCTTCATACGGCCCGGTGATCACTGACAACTCGTCATCCAGGAAGGTCATGCACTCGTTCAGCAGCCCCTGGATCTTGGGCACGCGCTCACGGTCCTGAAAGGACTGATAGAGATTCTTGACCGACATCTCGAAGTTCAGCCGGCGTTGGGTGGTGATTGACGGATCGCGCTCAATGCGTCGTGTCGCTCGCTCGACCTGCTCACGCAACACCTCTTGATCGATCGCCATCACCATCACGTCGTAAAAGTTGAACTTCAGTCCGGTGTACACCAGCACCCGGACGACATCGGCAAGGTAGTTGAGCTGGTGCTTGGCGAAGAACTCGTCGTGCAGGTTGAATGAACCGAAGACCATGTTCACGACGGGCATGTAGTCGTCATCCGCGCAGTGGAACGGATTGTAGAGGACGGAGATGTCAGGCCGGGCGGGATTCAACACCCGCAGTTGATGCAGGCGGCCGGCGCGATGAATATGTGGCAGCAGGTCGTAGAAGAATTCCAGGTCACCCTTGCCGTCGAAGATGACCATGGGGATGTGATGCGGGTCTTCTGGCGTGCCGACAACTCGCGCAAAATCCTGGCTGATGATGTTGCGGAGAAGGGTGGTCTTGCCGGCTCCTGTCATGCCCAGTACGATCCCCTGCATGACGCGTACCTTGTCGGGCCAAAACCAGGGTTCCCCGTGGACATCGTAGCCAAGCACAACCGCGTTGTGAGCCCATGCCTTGCGTGAGAAAGCTTCATCCCGCTTCGGTGAGATCACCAGGGGAGGGCTCGGCCATTGGTTCTCGCGCCGCGAGCGCCCCATGGCCAGTAGCCATATTCCGGTGCCTGTGCCCACCGCGCTGATGACCATGTACAGGGCAATCTCCTCGATCTGGGGAGTCGTGTAGTAGTACCGGTTGCGGGCAACGTACCAGGCGAACCAGCCAACTGCCAGGATCAGTACCGCGATGAGAATTTCAAGGCTTTCGAGAAGTGGTGGGTACTCACGTCGCTCGTAATTGGGAGGTCTCATTGTTATAACCACAAGTTGAAGTGAACAAACACTCCCAAAAGTGCCAAGAGGCATAACACAGCGAGCACAAAAGCTTTCCTCGGGCGTCGTGGCGCGTCAGGTTCAAAGGGATTGACAGGCTCCAGAACCATAGCCGATACGGCCTCACCCACTCCGAGGTCCGGGCGGCCCTTGAGGTAACCCCTCAACCATGAACGTACTTCTAATTGCGTGAATTCCTTTGTCATGATTAAAGCGCCCGTCTCGCCTCGGTCTGGGCCGAATCCGTCAGCTGACGGATTCGGCCCTACGCGGCGACTTCCTTAGCCATGTTTAGAGCACCACCGTGGCGGTTGGTTGCCCCTTTGCGTCCCGCGGGAAGATAAGGCGCAGGACGGTTGGAGCAGTTTTCCTAGGCGGAAGCTTGACGCTGACAACTCCCACCGTCTCTTGTCCAGGGTCTACACGGACAGAACGCAGCTTTCCACTGATCACGTCGACCGGCCTTTCGTCGCTGGCCTTGATTCGAGCAGCCGCGGACACCGTCAACTGGGAGTTCGACAAACGATCCAGGGTGTGGGAAGTGCCGTCCACGTTCATTGCAACAACCTGTGGCGTACTGATCGTGTAGGTTTCCCGGGTGCCGTTCCGCACCGCATAGCGGATGAACAGTTCGTTGGCCTCGCCCTGGAAGGTGTCCTTGAGCAAAACGACGACCCGATTCTTTGGCGTCTTCAAACCATCCGTTCGGATCGGTCTACTGTTGAGCAGAACCTCCGGAGCACCCACCCTCGTTGCAGCCAGCGAAGGAGGGTTTGCGGCTATCGGTGGCGCAGGCGCTGGAGGCGGCGCAGGCTGGTCGATGGCAAAGTGCATCTCGTCGACAGCCCCGGCAGGCTCCAGTTCGTAACTCAATCTCCCGGAGGCCGTCCAGATAAAGAGGTTCGTGGCTACGTCGGCTTCCGTCGGCTGGACAAATACCTTATTCTCGCGCCACTCGATCTTGAAGGCCGGGCTACCAGCGGCCACCGTTATTACCGGCTCACGAACTTCGATTACCGTCAGGTGGTTCAAGGCGGTTTGGACGCGCACAATCCGGTTAGGATCGGGTTTCTGGACTTCGATCCTCTGGGCCCAAGCTGGCACGACAAGCGCCGCCAACGCTGCGATAATGCTGATTAGTCTTCTCATCTGGTCGTTCTCCTTTTTTGTTGTCTACTTCCAATGCTTTTGAAAAGCCCCGGAGGCTCCGTCGACCGGAGCCCCCGAGGGTAGGTTGCTTTGTTGTAGGCGAGCTGGGCGAAGATTGTTACTCAGTCCACCTTTTTTCTTTGCGGCACAAAGGGGCGTTGTTGTGTGCCGGGAAAGATGACCTTCCCGTCGCGCACCTCGCTCCTCCCTGGTTCGATAGAGAACGGGTGAACCCTGTCGACCATTACCGGGTTTCCGCCTCCGTCGCGGTCCATGAACACCTCGCCTTTGTGCGTCACTTGCATGTGGAAGATGCGGCGTTCATGAACACTGTCGTCGCCGTTCGGGAAAGCAGCAACCAAAAAAAACACGCCCTTCGGCGTCGATCTCTACTTCACCATCACAGAGTTCGGGAACCGCCACCGTGATTGGCCGGCCGCCAGTCCGTTCCACGATTTTGTTGACGATTTCCTGCGGAAAGGCGTAGAACACGATCGATCCCGTGCCCTGCCGGTCTTTGTTCTGGCACGCCGCAGCAGTCTTGCAGGCAAGGGCGTGCAGTGCGGCTAGGTATGCCAAGCGATTCCCATTCTTTTGCTCGGCCCATTTGCGGACCATGTGGATCAGGTTTTTGATGTCCTGGCGGCTTCGCTCCTCGAAAAAGTGCAGTGCCGCCTGGGCTTGGTTGCGCTTGAAGTTCGCCTCTTTCCGAGTTGCGGGGTCAGATCTTTTGGCCTGGAACTCGGCTTCAGCTTCCTCCAGCGCCTTTTCGAGCTTCCTCCGCCGCTCCGCCAATAATCCGATGTTGACGGCGTAGAAAGTCGAGAGAATGCCGCACTCCCGGTAAATCTCGCGGGTGAAGGGTTCGCCTGCAATCAGCCCGCGAAAGTCACTGAGCGGTTCGGTCTCCGAGAAGAACCGATTGAGGTGCTGACGGAGAAACACGTACATCTTCCCGATCTTGTCGGTTTCAGGGACATCGAGGTGTTCCGGCATGTCGGAAATACACCGCTTGTTCTTGAGCTTCAGCCAAGGTGCGGGTGTGACTTGTTTGCGCACCTCGCTGATCAGCTTATGGTCGGGCTCCGTTCCCCACTTCAACTGGTCGATGGCATTTTGAAGCTGGTCAACGAGTTGGTTCGCGAAGTCCGTCTTGCCAGCGGCGAGACACGAGGTCTTGAGATCGGTGATAGAACCGATGCGATTGCCTCGCGCCATCATCGCCACCTGGGGCAGGTTCCACCAAGGGCTTTGCTTTTTTTGGAGTTTATTCTTGGGATTGAACTTCTGCTCCCGATAAGCAAAGCGGTCATGGACGAACCGTGGAAAGCGGTCACCCTCGACCACGCAGACCTGGTCGAAGTCGTAATCGCCTCCATTTCTCTTGGCAGTATCCGAATGCTGGGTGAAGGTCCCCTTCAAACGAAGCTGCTGGTCGAAAAGGTCGAGGACCTGGGGCTCGGGCAGCGTACAACCGCTAATCTTCAAGTCCGCGCCCAGCAGGCCAACCGCCTCTTGAGCCGAGAGATTCTCGAAGGGAAGCAAGTCTTCTTTCATCCGGATTGGATAGCGCACTAGAAGGCCTTGTCGGCAGCGCAGTGATGTAATGGCCCGGTCCGGTGGAATCCAATCCGAACCCGAGAAGATTTCCCCTTCGTGGAGAAGGAGGTAACCATCATCCGCAAGCGTGAATCCGGGCATCAGGAAGCCTCCCGAGGTACACAGCTTGAACGCCCACTTCGCGAGCAGCCGCTGCAACTGGCGGTTAATGAATGGGTGTCGCACGATGTACCCGGTCGGGTCCGCCTTGAGCACAGCCTCGACGATAGTGTTCTCTACGCTGGTGTACTCCGGGGCGGTCCCTTCTTCGGAATCGACCGAACGCTGGGCCTCCTCGGTGCCCAGGATACGGAAGAGTTCCGTGAAATCCCCTTCTCTCACCGCTGCCTCCAGCTTTTCGATCTCCTGTAGGGCATAAGTTTTGACCTCCAGCTCAATCGAGTCTGTGGGTGCGTGTTCCACAAGCGTGTAACTCGACCTGAACTGAAGGTCGCGGGAGACGTCACGAATGCCGAGAACGATGGGACCGCGGTAAGCGTGCGCCTGCCGATCGCCCAGCAGCGACCGAAAAGAACGCACCAGACCACCTCGGTAATCGGGCTTGACCGCGGACTTGGGCAAGATGATGTCAGTTTCCAACTTCTGCGCCACATCATCACCCATCACCTTGAACGATCCTTTGGCCTGGGTTTTGTCAAAGGCCAAACGAAACTGGTAGAAACGGTGCGCAGGCAGATTGAGCTTGAGAAAGAGTGATTGGGAAATCCACCCTCGGCAATCGTTCGTGCCCAACTCGTGGTCCTCGACCACCAAGACCCGGCAATCCGGCGCCTCGATGCGTACTTTGCACGAAGAGACGAGAATGCCAAAGTAAGTGATCGCCGCCTGGGGCGAGCAATGGAAGCGCTCAGCTATCTTCTTTTCGTGTGCAGTGTCCACGGCGTAGAACTTGCCGTTTTTCGCAGAGCCCGTCGCGCCGACCAGGCTGTAGCGCACGCCATCGAACTCGATCCTGACGAGCGCCTGCTCGACGAGAGCCTATTCGAACGAGTCGAGTGGCTCCCGTGGCACATCAACCGTTGCCACACGAATTTCCGGATATAGCGACTGCAACAAGGTGTTCTCGAGTGTGGCTTGGCGATCCAGTTCCATAAGCTTCCTTGACAAACCGCCCCCTTTGTTGATTTCGAGCGCGACAACCGGCGTCGCGCTGTTATCTCTTGTCCTTGACATGGCTTTTCTCCTTTTCTCTGAGGCACAGGCAGAAAAGGAGACCGACCGTGCCGGTCTCTTCGCTGTCCTGTGCCGCAAACGAGGTTTACGGCCGGACTCGAAGAGCCGGCCTATTCGGTTGTTAGCGACCTGCACGCTTTGGCAGAATTCCAAGAGCCAAAGCTGCAAGTCGTACCTGGATTGGTTGACGACAAGCTAAACGAGCGAACTGCTTGGCATCACCCTGACGCCTCAGTTTCTGTCTGCAAACACAGAACAGAAGAGAGGTTGCTGGAGAAGGTCCTTTCGCTTTCCACGGGCTGGAAGATGATTTCCCAGTCAGTTTCAACGACCGGA
>JBAVYG010000798.1:0-1842 GCA_049698675.1 Terriglobia bacterium | reverse complement strand
AGGCGACGGCGGGGAGTTACGCGGTGGTGGTGACGAACCCTGCGCCGGGCGGGGGAGCCTCAAGCCCGCTGAACTTCACAGTTGCGAGCCCCATCATCAGTCTCTCACCCACCAGCTTGGCCTTCGGCAACCAAGCCATCGATATGACCAGTGCGACGAAGACCGTCACCTTGAGCAACACGGGCAACGCCGCCTTGAGCATTACCAGCCTTGCGCTGACGGGTACCAATGCCAGCGACTTTGATCAGTCCAACACGTGTGGCAGCTCGCTGGCGGCCGGCACCAACTGCCCGATTGTCGTGTGGTTCACGCCTTCCATCGCCGGGACTGAGGCGGCTTCGCTAAGCATCACGGACAATGCCAGCGGCAGCTCGCAGACGGTGAGCCTCTCCGGCACGGGAACGCACGACGTGATTCTATCCTGGACCGCGAGCACGACTCCCGGCGTTGTTGGGTACGATGTTTACCGTGGCGCTACCTCGGGTGGGGAGAGCGCGACGCCATTGAATTCCTCGCCTATTAACGGAACCACGTACACCGACGCGACTGTGCAAGCAGGGCAGACGTACTACTATGTGGTTACAGCCGTGGCGTCGGATGATGTCACCCAGAGTGCGGGCTCGAATCAAGTTTCAGCCACCGTGCCCTGACCCTAATACTACAACGTGAAGTAACTGTCCTGATTAGCCTCGACCGCGTAGGGAGCAGCGACACGTGGGGATGGCCTGCCCCCTAACCCGATTATCTCACCAGACTATTGCATAAGTGCGGGAGCAGTGGGAGTTTGGCTGCTCAGCGGAATCTGTGGGTGCATTCTGGCTCAGGGAGCGCGCCCAGGCTGTGATAGAGCGCGAGTTCCGCAGCGCGGAAGGTCCGAAATCTGTACGCCTTTCTCAGGGCTAACTTCAGCCGATTATTCAAACCCTCGGTGGGGGCACTGGAGATGGTCCCCCGGGCTCAAAAGCAGTTGAGCAGGAGTTCCTGATGGCGCGGAATCAAACGCCCTACCTTCTTCACCGGCTCGAGGCGGGAGCGCAGGGCGCGCCTCCACCAGCGTTTCAGAAACTCGCGCGCCGCCCCCCCACCTCGACTTTCAAACACGGCCGACCCGATCAGGACGGCCACCAGACCTGCCCATACATAAAGTCCTTGTAATTTTCGACCCGATTCAGAATACTCTAGACGTGCTTCCTGTCCTCTCCTGCGGGATTTGTGCTACCTCGCGCTATCCCTTACAGGATTCGGATAGGATGCGCAAGCTTATCCTTTGGCCCTTACCAGGCTCTTTCGCTTTTTCTTATCCACGGATTCTGCGGAAGAGCCCACAAGGGGTTGTTCCATCATGAACCCGTACGCAGCGAGAGCGGAAAGAAGGAAGCTTCCAAGAACCAGGGCCCTTGTTTTGGCCCTGTCAGTGATTCTCGCCGCTGCATGGCAGGTTGCCTGCGGCGGAGGCGGAAGCACCGGAGCAGCCATCACGCCCCCGGCTCCTGTGGCGAGCATTGCCCCCGGCAGTCTCGCTTTTGGGAACCAAACGATCAACACCACCAGTGCGACCCAAACCGTGACGCTCACCAACACCGGCAACGCAGCATTGAGTATCGCCGGCATCACGGTCATAGGGACCAATGCTGGCGACTTTGCCCAAACGAACGCCTGTGGCAGCTCAGTGGCAGCGGGTGCCAATTGTACGATCACCGTGACCTTCACGTCGGCGGCGACAGGAGCCCGCGCGGGCACGCTGACCGTTACCGACAACAACAACGGCACGGCAGGCAGTACGCAAACCGTGAGTTTGTCGGGAACGGGGACCAGTGTCCCTGCTCCGGTGGTCAGTCTCTC
>JBAVYG010000797.1:0-2331 GCA_049698675.1 Terriglobia bacterium | reverse complement strand
GCTTATGCCAGAGCATTTCCACGCGCTCCTCCGGCCCTCGACGGAGGCTAACCCGTCCCAGATCATGCAAAAGCTCGAGGACCGCACCGCGCTGTTTATCCTGAAGAACCTCCGGGAAAATCTTGGCTTTCCCTGGTGCCAGAAGATGCTGGCGCGGGTCACTCTGCCTGCCACGGTCCACCATCACGCACACTTTCGGGTGTGGCAACGAAAGTTCTACGACATGAACATCTGGACCGCAAAGAAGCGGCAAGAGAAATTGAATTACATGCACAACAATCCGGTGAAGCGAGGCTTGGTGAGGCAGCCGGGCGATTGGCCGTGGTCGAGTTGGAGGTTTTATTTTCTGAATGACATATCTCTATTGCCGATGGACAGAGTGCCGTGAGGGGTTAATGGGGGGCGCTCCCCGCACGAGGGGCGCATACATCCCGACAAAAAACGTCGGGACGTATGCGCCACCCGCGCGCTACCTGCTTTAGGACAGGACAGGGCCGCAAAGCTGACGGCCTGTTCCGAGGGGCACGGTTTTGTAGAGCGTAAGTCCTTTCACACTGTTAAAATGGCGCTTGCCCAGGTGCTGATTCCCTTCCCCGCTGGGGTGTGCCGCTACCTGAAGCCAGCACCTGGCCGGAGGACAAACAGCCATGGACGCGATTGAGGTGTTGAAGACACGGCGCTCGGTCCGCGCGTATACTGACGCACCGGTGCCCAGAGAGATCATCGAAGACGTCATTGATTGCGGGCGCTTGGCAGCCACAGCCATCAACATACAACCTTGGGAATTCGTCGTGGTGACAGGCCGCGAGTTGCTGCGCAGCATTGCTCAGACTACCGACTATGGGAAGTTCATTTCCGACGCTCCGGTGTGCGTGGTCGTTCTGTGCGAAGACACGAAGTATTACCTCGAAGACGGCAGCGCTGCCACAGAGAATATCCTGCTGGCTGCCCGCGCGCACGGCCTGGGCTCGTGCTGGGCCGCCGGGGACAAGAAGCCCTATGCTTCGGATATCTGCCGCCTGGTGGGAGCGCCCCAAGGCTACAAGTTGGTCAGCCTGATTCCCATGGGCTATCCGGCGGAAAGCCGGGAAAAGCCCAAGCGTCCCCTTGCCGACGTTCTGCACTGGGAGAAGTACTGAACCTCGTGTCGCTGCACGTCATTCCGAGCCCTTCGCTGTCATCCTGAGCGCAGCGAAGGATCTCGCTCTGCCCGCTCAGGGTAAACTCCGCGAGGAATCTCGCTCTGGAAACCCCGATCTGATCGGGGCGAGATTCCTCGTCGTCCCGATCAGATCGGGACTCCTCGGAATGACGGGCTAGATGGGTCCTTCAGCATCCTGTTAAATCTTGCCGCGGATTTTTCCCCACGCCAGGCCCAAATACTCATAAACCGCTCTTTCCGAGCCGCTGAGTCCCGCGGCGCTAGGGAAAACCTCGTCCGGCACGATGGCTTGGCTATGGCTGGCTCGAAAGTCCACGGGATCTGCGATCGGGTGTGTTCCATGTTTTCTGAACAGGGCCATGGCGCGAGGCATGTGCGAAGCTTCAGTCACCAGGATGAACGGCTGTTGCCCTACGATGGGCGCGACAAGCCTCGCCTCATCATCCGTGTCTCGCGATTGTGTCTCCAGAATCATATCCTGGCGACCAACACCAAGGTCCTGGGCAAGTTGAGCCATGGCTTGAGCAGGAGATGAGACGCTGTCGGCCCCCCCGGAAAGGACGAGCTTGCAACCGTTCAACACTTTGCTCACCCTGATGCCTTCGACAAGGCGCGCGATCGAACTCTCATCGAGTTGGATGGTAATGGGGCGGCCGGCCTCCGGGGAAAAACCACTCGCAAGGACAACAATGAACTTCACCTCGCTCAATCCCACGGGGGCATGCGCTTTCGGCGCCGTGAAAAGCGCCGGATATCTGCTCTCCAACGGTGTTAGAAGCATGACGGAAAAAAGTGGCTGCTGAAAAGGAGGAGCAGCACTGCGGCGAATGTAACCACTATTCTCCCGGCCTTCTGCTTTCTCGTGAACCAAAGCAGCAGCAAACCGGCCAGGAGAACTTCAATGCACAAGGGGATGGGGGAAAAAAGGCGGGAGAAAATCTTCTTGAGTACGATCATTCGTTTCCCAACTCCGCTGATTCAGGTTTAAGAACCAGCCTATCCTATCATTCGCCCCTGTGGATGGCCAGCGGTCAAGGGACTGGGCAGCAGCTTCGGAATCTCCATGATAGAAAGTGCTGAATCGCGGCTTGGGGCGCATTTGACAGTCAATAGCGATCTCGCGGCGAAGCGGCACCTATTTTCCGAACCTATTTTTCTCTATTTGCCGA
>JBAVYG010000796.1:0-3991 GCA_049698675.1 Terriglobia bacterium | reverse complement strand
CACCAGCCGGCGCGGGACGGGTGAGGAGGTCGAGACCCTGTGCGGATCACCAGTGGCCGTTGAAAGGGGCAATGACCACGCTGCCCTACACGCCTGTCTCGGCGAGTTGTTCTTTCAATGGATCAATGAAACAATGAACCGATGAGGAAATGAATTGCGTGTAATTTCCGGCACATACCGCGGGCTTCACTTAGGGACTTTAAAGGGCGGCAATCTTCGCCCCACCTCCGACCAAATGCGCGAGACGTTGTTTGATGTGCTCGGTCCCGGAGTGGAGGGCTCGAGCTTCCTCGATGCTTACGCCGGAAGCGGAGCGGTGGGGATCGAGGCGCTGAGCCGCGGGGCAAGCGAGGTCGTGTTCATCGAACATCATCGCCCGGCCCAACAGCTCATCCGCAAGAATCTCGCCACCCTGGGAATCGAGTCCGGCTATTACCTGCTCAGGTCCACGGTCGCAACGGGACTCGAAAGACTGGAGCAGGAAGGTTCGCAGTTTAATTTCGTCTTCCTGGACCCTCCCTATAAGGAAATAGGAGAGTACCACCACATCCTGCGCCTTATCGGGCGCTCCCATCTGTTGGATTCGCGATCCCTGGTGATTGCGGAACACTCGCGCCACTGTTTTCTCGAAGAAGAGTACGGAAACCTGCGCCGGGATCGCCTCATTCGCCATGGCGACGCACAACTTGGCTTCTATCGCGTGAAATAGAACTGCTTCATTGACCTTCCGCACCCCTATACCTTACTATTTGATATTATCAGGTGGCCCTCGCGGGATTTGTGGCGGGGTAGCTCAGTGGCAGAGCGAGGGTCTCATAATCCCTAGGTCGGGAGTTCGATCCTCCCCCCCGCTACCATTTATTCTCAGTAGATTTCAGCAGCTTCTCTCGAGCTCTATCAGCCCCACTGTCGGGACTTTGGACGTGTGGGGCCGGCTCCCGCGGGCTGGGGCAGAGCGCAGCTCTGCGCTTCAGCGTGCTGTATTAGCGCTGGTCACGCCCACCCACAAACGCCATTTTGCGCGCGGATCGCAACTCCTGGGCAGCAACACCTATCGCCTCGCCAAGCTTTTTGAGAGTGATCGGCCAGCATGATTTCAGCCCTGCCTGCGGACCGCGGAGCTGCGCGCTGCGCCAGCCCGCCAATCAAAAAGGATGTATAGCTTGTTTAATTGCAGCTTCGCGACCCAAACTCCGTGTCCCCGAATGCACCTCGCTTGACGCTCACTGTCAAAGGGTGACATGATTTGTTTCTATTGTTGAATGAGAAGCGTCAACGAAAGGCCGTCAGGAACAATGCTCCCGGATTTTCCAGCGCTGAAAGCCGAAATTCAGAAAGCTATCTTGGCAGGACTTCGCCAACGTGTTGACACAGGTGACCCAGTGTTTGCACAGGTCAAGAGGATTATCCAGCATGAGGGCGGGGAAACGCGATACGAACAACTCGGTGGCGGGACAGTTCAGGAAGGGTTTGAGAAAATTGGTGCAGAGTTCACAGTCCCGATAACTGATGCGCCCACTCTCGTTGGCAAGAAATTGGAGGCAAAACTCGAGGAAATGGCACAAGAGCTTATTTCCCAGTCGGCCAAGGCTTTTTTCAGGAAAATGGGCGAGAGTTGTCAAAAGGCTGGCACTGCGATGGATGCGGGGGGCAAGCCGGTTTCCCCAGAAATGCTTTTGGACATGATAAGCACCGTACAAATGGAGTTTGGTCCGGACGGAAAACCGACCCACAGTTTCATAATTCACCCGGACATGCTCCCCGAAGTGAAGAAAGTTGTGGAACAAATAGAAAATGACCCCGAACTCAAGCGAAAGCACGCCGAAATTCTCGAGCAACAGCGAGAGGCATGGACTGCTCGGGAGAGTAATCGAAAACTGGTTGACTAGCATCAATGAACGACAATATCAACTACCTTTTTGCCAGGTGCTAGCAGCGGAAGGTGAAACCGTCCTTTATGTCTCGACGCATGGGCCATTCGAAAAGGGAAAAGACATCATCACACGCACAGCCACCGGAGAAATTCGGGCATATCAATTCAAGGCCGGTGGTATCGGCTTGGGTGACTGGCGCGAAATCCACGGTGAGATTGTTAACTTAGTTGAACTCGCAATCGAACTTCCGGGCAGCGCTCCAGTTGCCGAATTCGTTCCATACCTCGTCACAAATGGAGAGTTGACTGACCCGGTCTTAGAGCAGGTCCGGGTGGCGAACGTGACCTGGCAAAGCCGCGGAATCAACAAAGCGCTACACATTATCCAAAAGGGAGTGCTACTTGAGCGGTTTAGGGCTTCACACGGCGCGTACTTGCCTCACGAACTAGCAGATTTCCGGACGTTTTTGGAACTGATTCTGCGCGATGGATCGGCACCCGCCGAAAAGGAGAAGGCAGCGCAGTTGATCGAACATGTTCTCGCGCCCGACCCACAGCGGGAAGATTCCCTGGATATTGCGCGTGCGGCAGCAAGCATTGTGCTCCTGGTTGCGTACATTACCGGTCCGGCAGCCTTGGCTTCGAATCACTGGTGTGTTTTTGAATACTGGGTCTTCGCTGGTGCTTACATCCTCTATCTGATCGAGAAGTTCAAAAAGGCGGAGTCGGACTGCCAAGTTTCATTCGGGATCTGCGAAATGGCTGCGGAGGGCGCGCTCAGCGCACTCGCCGAGGAATGCGCTCAGCGCCCCGACCTAGTACAAGGATTGCCTTTAATAGATGGGCACGCATACCGCGCGCGGGTGACGATTTTGGTCGGCCTTCTAAGCGCCTGGGATTTGTCACTCAGAATCCGGCACAAGGCACGCAAGAATGCTGATTTCGTCCGGTCATTTCTGAGTGCACACCTCAAAGAAGCCTCAATGTGGGGCGAGTCCGCTGTTCCGTATTTGTTCATGGCGGCACTTGAAGCTGAGCAAAACTGCGAGCCAAACGTGGCAGAGGGCGTCGCTATCCAGCTTGTGCGGGAGATTTCAGGGGCAAACGGCGCATCTTCCACGGGCCGGGGCCTTCCCAGCCCGTATTATTCGCCAGAGGAGGCGCTGCGTCTGAATTATGGCCTTGACCCCCTTAATCTAGAGCAATTCGTGGGGCTGAGTTATTCTACCGCGTCGCTAATTGATTTCTTAGCCAGAAGGTGGCGGCGACAGGCCCTTGCCGCCCTTTGGTTTGGCGTAACACGCATGTCTTTAGTGGCATATGTACCTGCCAGCTTTCCCGAATGGTTCCGTTGGAGGTCGTCGAATGGAATTCTTGATGGCCGCTTCGCACGCGAGCCGCAGAGCTGGGAAGCACTGAGGACCCACGCGGAAACAATATCGTTTGACGAAGTCCCTCCGACGCTCGTTAAACGACCGGCATTTGCATTATGGTTTACCTTGGTTTACCCACACCGCTTTAACCCCACCATCGGGAAACTCATCGAAGATACTGTCTGGAAATCAATGGCTTAAGAAGCATTGCCAGTACTTCGGACCTTAACAAACCTGCGCTACACCGTGTGCCGAGCCAATTCGATAGCCTGGAGGTGCAAGTTCTCCACCCAACGTAACGGAGTTGAAAGCCTGGCGAAGCGCAGGGGCGTCGTCGCGGGGGGAATGACAAAATGAGCTAGAGCATCGCTTGGAGGCGAGGGCCTCGACCGTAAGACGTTGGATGATCTCACATCCTATGAGCCTTCGAAAAAGAAACCGCAGTACCCGCTTGGGTGCTTCCAGCGTGGCCGCTTGGCGGAGGGATACTCCTGAGCAGACGCTTCGTTAGCTTGCCCGAATGGGATACCTTCCATATTTTCTTGTTGCCTCGACCATAGCTGGTAGCGCGGACCCGTCCTGTAGGTCCGCGCCACTTTGCTGTTATTTGGGGACGAACCGCGGACCTACAAAACAGGTCCGCGCTTGTATCTTACCTTGGCCGTTGATTTCGGGTGTAAAACAGTCCCTGGAGTTAGCGGTGTCCGGCGGCGGAGGCCGATCTGCGCTGAGGCCGGGAGGGAAC
>JBAVYG010000795.1:0-1896 GCA_049698675.1 Terriglobia bacterium | reverse complement strand
GTGCTCACCGGCTCGAGCTTGACCGTGAGCATCGAGCCGCCCGTCGTCGGTTGTGGGCCCGTATCCTCTTCTAGCAGCCTCGGGGTTGGCAGCTTCCCCCGCGCGTGCCGGTAAAGCCAGACGGCTTCGTTGCCGGCATTGTGGACATGAAGAGTTACGCGTGCTGGGAACGGCGCCGCGATGTTCTGTTGCTCGACGGAGATGAGGAGCTTGAGAGATGTGTCAGTTGCCGCTCCTTGACATGGCAGAGCGAGAGGCACGAGTAACAGCAGCGTTTTGACAAAACCAGCTCTCGACGATCGGGATCTTCCCATTATCATTGGGCCTGTATTTCTACCATGCTTCGAAGTGTCTTGAACGGAAAAGTGTCAGCGTATCAGAGCACCCGCAAAATCAGACACTTCAAGTAGTGCGTTTCGGGCACGGTCAACAGTATCGGGTGGTCGCGCGATTGCGTGCGCCGCTCGACCACGGTCAAAGTGCGGTGAGCATCGAGCGCCGCGCCGGCGATGACTTCGAGCAGGTCCGCCTCGCTCACATGATGCGAGCATGAGCAGGTGAGGAGGAATCCGCCCGGGTTCAGTATCTTGAGCGCGCGCAGGTTCAACTCCTTGTAGCCGCGCAGCGCCGCCTCCAGGTTGGACTTCTGCCGCGCAAAAGCCGGGGGATCAAGCACGATGGTGCCATAGCGTTGTTTTTCCTGGTCGGCGGCCTTCAAGAAGTCAAAGCAGTTGGCTTCCTTCCATTGCACGTTTGTAACGCCGTTCAATTGCTGGTTGCGGCGCGCGAGGGTGAGCGCTTCCGGAGAAGTGTCAATCCCCAGGACGGAATCGCACTGCCGCGCCAGATTGAGCGCAAACCCGCCCGCATAGCTAAAGCAGTCGAGGGCGCGGCCTTGTGCGTATTGGCGGGCCGCCAGGCGATTCTCGCGCTGGTCGAGAAAGCCGCCGGTTTTCTGGCCGCCCATCAGGTCGAAGAAAAACCTCAACCCATTCTCTTCCACCTCAGCTTCGCTAATGCTTTCACCGGCCAGTGTGCCCTTCTGCTCCGCAAGTCCCTCCAATTCCCGCACCGCCACATCGTTGCGCTCCAGAATCGAGCGTGGCGAAAAGGCCTCCTGGAGAATCTCGACAATCTGCGGCTTTAGCCGGTCCATGCCCTGGCTGAGAGTCTGGATGACGAAGCATGGGCCGTAACGGTCAACAATGAGAGAAGGAAGCAGATCGCCTTCCGCACAGACAAGGCGGTAGGCTTGGGCGCCGTCCACCACTTGCTGCCGAAAACTCGCCGCCGCGGCTATGCGCTCAGCAAGAAAGGCGCGGTCGAATGGGCGCTCTTCACGTGTAAGCAGGCGCAACGCGATCAGAGACTTGCTGCTGTAAAGCGCCTGCCCCCAATAATGCCGCCTTCGGTCCTGCAGACGAACCACGGCCCCGGGGCCTGCCTCACCCGCGTCCAGGACGTCGGCGCGGTAAATCCACAAGTGACCCGAGAGGACTCGGTCCACACCCCGCTGTGAAATGGTGACAGCCTGAAAGGGCATACTGAAACTGTACCACAACGGGGGTATTGTCCGTGGTCAGTGATTCGTTGTGTGACATACCGGCTTCGGGCCCTTTGAACAAAACCGGTTGCCAAGTAATAACTCCATGTTCGATCGGAACCCCCTCACCCCCGGCCCCTCTCCCCCAAGGAGGAGAGGGGAGAGTGTAGAAACTCGAGCCCCTCTCCCCCTTGGGGGGAGAGGGTGGACCGCCGTCGGCGTTCTCTTCAGCCGGGGCGGGCCGGGTGAGGGGGTTCCGATCGAACATGGAGTTATTACTTGGCCACCGGTTTTGTTCAAAGGGCCCGAAGCCGGTATGTCACACAACGAATCACTGACCACGGACAATACCC